>CAKRJK010000155.1 GCA_934351705.1 uncultured Lachnospiraceae bacterium | reverse complement strand
GACCGGAGGCGGTGCGCTGCTTCGCGGTTTGGAAGAATTAATAGAAGATCGTACCGGAATCAACACGATGACTGCGGATCAACCGATGACATGTGTTGCGATCGGAACAGGAAAATTTGTGGAATTTTTAGCAGGAAACCACGAGGAGTCATAGACTCCGCACAAACAGGGACGGATGGAAAAACACAGGAAGTGTATAAGCAATGACATCGTTATGCGATGTCATTCGTTATCTGAACGCGTAGCAGATAACACTCTTATCAGAAAGGAGATTATACATGGTAAAAGGACTCTACACGGCATATACCGGTATGCTCAATGAACAAAAGCGCATGGACGTAATGACAAACAATCTTGCCAATGCGGACACCAACGGTTACAAGAAGGAGGGTACAACCTCCCAGACATTCGCCGATACCTATGCGATTAAGATCAAGGACACTTCTAACGGCGGAGTGCCGAGGGTTATCGGAGATGTAAGTCTCGGAGTACATATCGGAGAAACATACACGAATTACGATCAGGGTTCGTTTCGGGTAACAGATAATCCATATGATTTAGGAATTGCGGGAAACGGCTTTTTTGCGATTTCCTATACCAATAAACAGGGAGAGACTTCTGTGAAGTATACCAGAGACGGAGCGTTTTCTGTGGACAGGCAGGGTTATCTGATGACAAAAGACGGTGATTATGTTCTGAATCAGAACGGAGCATTAAATTCCGATCCGGGAGCCGCTAATTTTATCAGGATTGATCCGAATCAGGAGTTTACGATCGACAAGAGCGGAAATATCTGGCAAAACAGACAGCTTGTTGCGAGAGTGGGGCTTGTGGATTTTGCGGATTACAATTATATCCAAAAATTTGGTGAAAATTTGTATGACCGTGTGGACGGAGCACAGATCATGGCAGCAGACGGACAGATAGAACAGGGAACAATTGAAGCATCTAATGTTAATATTGTGACAGAAATGGTCGATATGATTACTATAACCAGAGCGTACGAGTCAAATCAGAAAATTATTCAGACGATAGACACGATGTTAGACAAGGCGGTAAACCAGGTCGGAAAGGTATAGGAAGAGGTGCTTTAATATGATGAGATCATTGTGGACTGCGGCATCGGGAATGATAGCACAGCAGACAAATGTGGATACGATTGCGAACAATCTTTCCAATGTAAATACAACAGGATACAAGACAGAAAAGACGGAATTCAAGTCTTTGTTATATCAAAATATTCAGGCGAGAACCACTACGGCAAACGGAGAACACAAACCGATTCCTGCACAGGTAGGTCTTGGAACAAGAGTGGCGTCAAACACATCCATGTTTACACAGGGACCGTTGCTTGCCAGTGAGAACGATACCGCTTTTGCGGTAGAAGGAGACGGATTCTTTGCAATCCGGGGTGGTGACGGACAGACCTATTATACCAGAAACGGTAATTTTGTCTGGAGTATCGGCGAGAATGATATTTTCCTTGCGACAAGCGAGGGTTATCCGGTATTGGATTCCAACGGAAACAGAATTACAGTTCCGGCAGGAATCCCGGCAGAAAAAGTAAAAGCCGGTACAGCGGGAGATTTCTATTATATGGATAATGACGGAAGAGCAATCCCAATGAACCAGAGAATGGGAATGTATCAGTTCAACAACCCGTCAGGTCTGGATAAAAGAGGTTCTTCACTTCTGGCGGTGACAGACGCATCGGGAGCGGCGATGAATGAAGCGACAACGCCGAACTTAAAGCAATCCAAGGTGTGTCAGGGATACTTGGAAGGCTCTAATGTACAGGTTGCGGATGAGATGGTCAACCTGATCGTGGCACAGAGAGCCTATGAATTGAACTCAAAGGCAATTCAGGCATCCGATGATATGTTACAGCAGGCAAACCAGTTGCGTAGATAAGGGGTGACAGGATATGAGCATTTCGATTGATAATTTTGGTACATTATACAACCAGACTTCCACACAGGCGTCAAATACTTCCGCCAACAAGCTGAGTGATACGCTTTCCGGTGATCTGTCTAATGCGACAGAAGAAGAATTGATGGATGTCTGTAAAGATTTTGAAGCATATTTTATCGAGCAGGTGATCAAGGAAGTCAAAAAGACAATCCCGGAGTCCTCTGACGAAGATAATGCCACAAAACAGCTCAAAGAATACTTTGAAGACGAAGTAGTAAAACAATATGCCGAAAACATAGCCGACAGCGGAGATTTCGGTATCGCCCAGACGCTTTATGAGCAAATGAAACGTAATTACAATTTATAGAAAAAGAAATCTTAAATATAAAAGCAAATACAATAACCGTAGCATCAAAGACAAGACACATATGTCTCGCAAAACAGATGCTACGGTTCCCTTTTGCCAAAACAAAAACACCCCAAACAATACACAGATTCACAAAAACAAACCAGAAATAAGACGCCGGAAGAAACAAAACCGGATGTCAAAGCGCCGGTATGCAAGCTGTTTTGAATTTTTGAATTTCGTAGAAACTTAGAAGTTCTCAAATTTTGCTCAAAACCAGCAACTTCCGTACAAGGAGGTGCGGAAGAGATGACGCCGAGCCCGGATGGCGAGTCGGCATCGGTTGCGTCCGTTTCCAACAAATAAACACGAAATTTCCAGAACTTCTTAGTTTCTAAGAAGCAAACAATACAGGAGGCAGGTACAGGCGGTGGGGCGGGAGTCGGCAGCGGTGCGTTTGACACTTAAATTTGATTAAAATGTTTAAAGTTTCTTTTTGGGGGAAGTCTTATAGTACGACAGATACATAAGGAGAGAGCAAATGAAACGAAAAAAAGGAATGATATTGATTGGTTTGTGCATTGTTATGGTGTTTGGGGTTCGGATGTATGAACAGAGAAAAATGCAGGAGGAGATCGCAGAAAAGATTTTGCGTTTTCATGTCATTGCAAACAGTGACAGCAGACAGGATCAGGAATTAAAGCTAAAGGTGCGGGATGCGGTAGGACTTTATATGCAAAGCGAACTTGACGGCGTACAAAGTAAAGAGCAGGCAAAAAGGATTGCAAACCGGGATTTGGAACAGATTGAAAATGTGGCAAGGCAGGTAATAGAAAAAGAAGGAAAGTCATACACTGTCAATGCGTGGGTTGATGAAGTCGCATTTCCGGATAAGACCTATGGTTCTTATACCTTTCCAAAAGGAAACTATGAGGCATTGGAAGTGGTCATCGGAGAGGGGGAAGGAAAAAACTGGTGGTGCGTCATGTATCCGAATATGTGCTTTCAGGGAAGCATGTACGAGGTCATAGACGAGGAGACAGAATCCTCCCTAAGAGAAGTGTTGACAGAGAAAGAATATAACACTATCATAGAAAAGAACGATTACCAAATTCGCTTCAAATACCTTACCTTTTTAAATGGGGTATGATATAATGTGCATAAGCAATGAGCAGTGCACCAAAAGAAAACAAAAAATGCTGTGCTAGCACAAAGCATTTTTTCTTTTCTTTTGGTGAGAGGGCGAATGCCCGACAGTCTGGGAAATCAAAGATTTCCCAGACTTGCACTGCGGAGTAAATATTTATAGTATAAGCTGCTTAGTAGGGCAACCCCTCAACAGTGTAAGAACAAAAAATCCCGGAGAAAACAATGAACAATTCAAACAATAGAGATATCATACACGCCCCAATCGGCGTCTTCGATTCAGGTGTCGGCGGCTTAACAGTCGCAAGAGAGATTATGCGCCAGATACCGCAGGAGAGAATCGTATATTTCGGAGACACCGCAAGGGTGCCGTACGGAAGTAAATCACCAAACACAATCATACGATATTCAAGACAGATTATCCGTTTTTTGAGAACAAAGGAAGTCAAAGCAATCGTCGTTGCGTGTAACACAGCCAGTGCGTTTGCGTTAGAGACGATCCGGCCGGAGCTGGACATTCCGATTATCGGAGTGGTAAAGCCGGGGGCAAAGGTTGCCGCACACACCACTCAGAACGGTAAGATCGGTGTGATCGGTACCGAGGGAACGATACGAAGTGAGATTTATACACACACCATACATAGCGAAAACCCAAAAACACAGGTGATCGGAAAAGCCTGCCCGTTGTTTGTGCCGTTGGTAGAGGAAGGCTGGATCAAAGATCCTGTGACAGTGACGGTGGCAAACCGTTATCTGGAACCGTTTAAGGAATCGGGAATCGATACCCTGATATTGGGCTGTACACATTATCCCTTGCTGCGTTCCACCGTGGGAGAAGTCATGGGCGAATCCGTGAATCTGGTCAATCCGGCATATGAGACAGCCATTGAATTAAGACAGATGTTAAAAGAAAACGGAATCATGAACGACGGAGAACATCGGGAGTGTGAACCGAAATATCAGTTTTATGTGAGTGATGCGGCAGAAAAATTCATGGAGTTTGCAAACTCGATTTTGCCGTACGATATTCAAAGTACACAGGTCATACCGATAGAGGAGTATTAAAAATGACAAAAGATGTATTGCTGACAATCAGCGGCCTGCAATTTGCAGAAGAGACAGAGACAGAACCGATTGAGATTGTAACTGCAGGCACTTATAGCAAAATGAACGGAAAGCATTATATTGTA
>CAKRJK010000154.1 GCA_934351705.1 uncultured Lachnospiraceae bacterium | reverse complement strand
GTCTTGATCTGACCTGCATTGACCGCCACTGCCAGATCCGCAATGAAATGGTCCTCTGTCTCTCCCGAACGATGGGAAATGACTGCTTGAAAGCCGTTCTTTTGTGCCAGCTCAATCGCGTCCATCGCCTCTGTGACGGTTCCGATCTGGTTTACTTTTACGAGGATGGCATTTCCCGTAGACAATTTGATTCCCAGATCAAGACGTTTTGTATTCGTCACAAACAGATCATCACCGACAAGCTGAATCTTATCTCCCAAACGTTTTGTCATCTCTTTCCAGCCGTCCCAGTCATCCTCCGCAAGACCGTCCTCAATCGAAATAATCGGAAATTCTTCGATCAATTCTTCATAGTAAGAAATCATTTCCGCCGTGTCACGCAACACCTCTTCCTCTTTCAGTTTGCCCTCACCATCAAAATGATACATTCCGTCCTTTTCATCATATAACTCACTCGCCGCAACATCCAACGCAATTTTAAAGTCGACATCCGGCTCATATCCTGCCGCCTCGATAGATTTTACAATGAGCCGGAGAACTGCTTTTGCATCGGGCAGATCCGGAGCAAATCCTCCCTCGTCACCTACTCCGGTAGAAAGTCCTTTTTCGTCTAAAAGTCTTTTTAGGTTGTGGTATACTTCTGCACATTTTCTAAGTGCGTCCGCAAAATTTTCTGCCTGTACCGGCATAATCATAAATTCCTGAAAATCCACGGTGTTATCAGCGTGTTTTCCGCCATTTAAAATATTCATCATCGGCACCGGCAGCAATCTGGTATGACAACCTCCCAGATAACGGTAAAGTGGAATTTCCAACGCATTTGCCGCCGCTCTCGCAACCGCCATAGAAACCGCCAGCATTGCATTCGCACCGAGATTGCTCTTATCCTCTGTCCCGTCTAACGCAATCATTTTCGCGTCAATATTTTCCTGTTCCAAAATATTCATGCCGATGATTTCTTTGCTGATACGCTCATTGACATGACGCACCGCATTCTGAACCGCCAGCCCGAAATATTCCGTTGTTCCGTCCCTTAATTCCACTGCCTCAAATCTTCCCGTACTTGCTCCCGACGGAACCATCGCCTTTCCGACAATATAATCTGCCGCATAAACCTCTGCCTCCACAGTCGGGTTTCCTCTCGAATCCAAAACCTGTCTGGCTTTCACCTGTGTAATCGGATAAAAATTATTCATACTATTCAGCTCCTTTTTCATTTTTCATATTATGTCCCATTTCCGTTAATTTCAAACAATCTCCTTTTCCCTTCAAAATTTTGACGCCAAGCCAAAAGCAGAAAGAACGCATACCGGATTTGCTCTGTGGGTGACGGTTCCATGCCTATGCCAAAGTTTTTTCTTTCGTAGGAACTTAGAAGTTCTTAAATTTCGTTCCACAACCAGCAACTTCCGTACACGGATGTACGGAAGAGATGCAGCCGAGCCCGGATGGCGAGTCTGCATCGGTTGCGTCCGTCTCCAATAAATAACCACGAAATTTCCAGAACTTCTTAGTTCCGAAGAACAAAAAACTCCGGCATAGGCATGGAACCGTCACCTGCAGAGCAAATCCGGTATGCGTTCTTTCTGCCCTATAACTATACAAAAAAGAGAACCGCCGCCCTGCAAGATAATCTCGCAAGAGCAACCGTTCTCTCTTTCCGTTCTTTTTCTCTAAAGCAATAAGATTTCACTTCCCATGCCTCTATTATAAATCTATGGCAATTTTTTACAATCCTTCTGGCACCAACTGCACATTCCTGGCACGAATTGTAGTTTTTTGTCAAATATTGTCGTCTGTGTTCCCACATCCCGCAGGTATCAGAATATGAATCACAAATCTTTCATTCTCCTCGGCAATGTCCATCATACCGTCTTCCTTTTTGACGATTTCACGAATGCTTCCCATTCCGAGTCCGTGATTATCGCAGTCCTTCTTCGTGGTCTTTAAAGACGGATTTTTCTCTAAAACGGATTGCGAGATTGCATTTTCCACAATGATATTTGCATCCTCCTTGTGGGTAAACATGGTCAGATATATCTCTTTTTTCTCTGTTTCCTTTGTCTCTGCCTCAATCGCATTGTCCAAAAGATTGGAAATTAAAATCGCAATATTACTTTCATTATTCCATTCAAACTCTCCGCTGATCTGCAGATTGAATCGGATTCCCAATTCTTTACAAACGGTTGCCTTTTGGTTGATCACCGCATTAATCTGCTTGCTCTTCATATAATAAACCGTCTCTGTCTCGAATTTTGTATGTAACTCTTTTTGTATATCTTCTTTGACGCAGTCGACTTCTCCCTCATTGAGCAACTGCAAATACGTTGTAAAATAATGCTTCATATCATGCCGCATCTTTCTGGCATTTTGATACATCAGCTCCGTATTTTCAATCTGAAGCTCCTGTTGTTCTAACTGCACTTTTAATACCCGGTTTTCGATTTCACAACGGTTTTGATAATTCATTTTGCGAATCAGCCAGACCACAAAAAGATTCAGCACCGATAACAACACTGTCAAAGCAAGAAAACTTAACTGGTCTTTCACACTCAGATTCACCGTTCCCATAATTTTTGTTGATAAATTTACGACTATAAAAAATACAAGATATAAGATTGCAACCAACAGATACTCCTCTTTTTTGAGATAACGCTCCTTATGGAAAATATGTGCCGCCAGATATAAGACCGTTGCCAACGTAATCTTGCTTGTCACCAATACCAGAATGCGGATCATGCTTCCCGGTACGATTAGGGTTTCTATTGGCGTGTTACTGAACAATGCAATGGCATTGATAATACAGACATTCACTAATGCGATTACTACAAACACCGCTAATGTGGCGATTAATTTCTCAATATTCTTTCCTTTCAATTCCAGATATGCAAACGCATAAATGACAACCACGCTGAGAACACACTGCAAATTAAAAAAGTTACTCATACATCCGATAGGTATAAACAAAATCACAAGCCATATCAGATATTTCCACCAGGGAATCTTTTTCTTCTTTCCGTAAAAAGCAACCATGAACCAGAGCACAAGAATGCAGTCTGCCACGCTTGCCAGATGTTCTGTAATCAAACTAAAGATTTCCATATACAAACTTCCTCATATAAACCAAATACTGCTGTTTCACCTCTTGGAGCTTATCTCTGCTGACAGGTAATAGCTCCGCATTGTCCAACTCTACTCCCGATGCTTTGATCGCTTTGATAAATCTTACATTTGCAAGATAACTCCGATGTATTTTGATAAAGCCGTAATCGTTCAATTTCTTTTCGTAATTTGATATTTTATCACGCACCTCATAATTTTTCTCCCGCGTGTAAATCGTCAAATAATGTTTGCAGCTTTCAACATATAAAATCTCTTTCACCGGCACAAGTGCCGTTCCCTCTTTGGTCTGCAATTCCAGCAGACTCTCCTCACTGTTCATCTTTTTTAACAAGGCATCGATTGCCTCCGGCAGTTCTCTGTTTAATTCCTCTTTCCTGATAAAACGAAAAGGACGATAATGAATTGCTTTAAACACCAGATCCTCACAGTTGGTCACAAAGATAATATTTGCTTCCGGCTCGCGTTTATGAATTTCATCAGCCAGATCGATTCCTGACATTTTTGGCATATCAATATCCAGAAATATCATGTCAAACTTGCCTGACTTCATTCTTTCTAAAAGTCTCTGTCCGTCGTCAAAACAGACAACCTCACACTCGCCGCCTTTCTTCTCAACCTCTTTTTTCACCCGCTCTCCCAGCCTTTTCGCAAACAGTTCCTGATCTTCGCATATCACTGCCTTATACATTTCAAAACTCCTTTAATTTCCCTGATACCTATCATACTCACAATTATTTACCACTACATTATAACGTATTTATTTTGTTGCATTTTGTCAAAATTTCTGTTTTTTCGCAAATATTACGCTAAGATATTGTCGTCTGGGGGCGTTTTTCTTAGATATATCTGTCCCGCTCTTCCTGTGTCAGCTCCGCCTTTTCAAACAAATCCGGTCTTCGCTCTTTTGTCCGCAAAACAGATTGCTCTCTTCTCCATGCGTCGACTTTTGCATGATTTCCCGAAAGCAGAATCTGTGGCACCGATTTGCCGTTCCACACTTCCGGTCTTGAATACTGGGGATACTCCAAAAGATTTCCCTCTAAGGATTCTGTCTCGCCTGACTCCTGATTTTTTAACACTCCCGGAACCATTCTTGAAATCGCATCCACCATGACCATAGCCGGCAGTTCACCGCCTGTCAGCACATAATCTCCAATTGAAACATAATCCGTAACAATCTCCTCCAAAACTCTCTCATCCACTCCCTCATAATGACCGCAGAGCAACACCAGATCCTGCTCGGTTGCATAGGATTTTGCCATGCTCTGTTCAAAGACTTTTCCCTGCGGTGTCAGATAGACACATCTCGGACGATAACCGATCGTCTCCGCCACTGCCAGATACGCATCATAAATCGGCTGTGCCTGCATGACCATGCCTGCACCGCCCCCATACGGATAATCGTCTACCTTTTTATGCTTGTCCAATGTGTAATCACGAATATTGACCGCATTGATCTCAAGCAAGCCTTTCTCGACTGCCCGTCCGATAATGCTGGTGTGTAAGCCCT
>CAKRJK010000153.1 GCA_934351705.1 uncultured Lachnospiraceae bacterium | reverse complement strand
CAGACGGGTCCGACATTGTCGTAAAAGTCCGCAAAAACGACGGACATTTCGTATCGAAAACGGAGGGCGACACCCTGATGCTCACTGACGAGCGGACCACCAAAAACGGTCACGCCGGATACGAAGTCACTGTCTTAATCCCACAGGGAAAGACATTTGCAGACGTGGACATTGAGACAAACGCAGGTACTTTTGATGCAAATCAGATTCTCCTTGTGGCAAATGAATTGAGTATCACAGTAGATGCAGGACAGGCAATTCTCGGAACCGTTACCGCACAGGACGCCGATTTTGAAACAGGTGCCGGAGACATTCAGGTTTCCTGTATCGACGCCACCGACATTTCGGTGGACTGCGGTGTCGGAAATGTCGACATTGGACTTGCCAAGACTGCTGCCGAATACGACTTTTCTCTTGATTGCAGTGTCGGAAACATTGATATTGATTCACTTGGAATCTCCGGTTTCCAGTCACAAAAAGAGATTGATAACAATGCCGGCCGCTCGGTTGACTTAACCTGCGGTGTCGGAAATATTACGGTCAAAACCGCGCAGGGTACTTCCGCAGAAAACGTACTTTAAACAGCGTACACTCCCCTCTTTTCAGTATCCTTTTTTGTACTTATAATAGATTCTGCTTCGGCAATCTATCAATACAAAGGAGGAGCTTATGAAAAAATCATTGGATGCCTATTCTATTGGGGGAGCAATTGCGGGATTTTTAAATACCACGCACGGAATTACCGAGTCCACAGATGAGTATGTTGCACACGTCTGCGACTATGCACAACTTCTGCTTGCGGATGAAAAAGATACCTTAATTATGCTTCTGAAATCCGAAATTGCTTACAGCAGTTTTGCGATCGATCTGTTGGAAATGGTTTATGCATTTTAAGCGGAACAAAAAACAGTGTGTCCTATGAAATCTCATAGGACGCACTGTTTTTAAATTAACAACTCTTTTAGATTCTGAATGCTGTCTGTCTTCTGCTCCATCTGTCCGAATCCGTATGCCGCATGGATAAATCCTACCCCTGCTTTTTTGCTGGCAACATAATCTGCCTGGATATCTCCGATATACGTTACCTCTTTTAACTTATTTCTGTCGGCGACAAGACGGATATTCTCGTCTTTTTGTTTTCCGTTCATACCAAAGCATTGAATATCATCAATATATTTTTCAAAGCCGTAATGCTCTAAAAACGCCTCGATATATCCCTCCTGACAGTTGCTTACAATTGCAAGAAAATAGTCCTTGTGAAGCGTTGCAAACACTTCCTCCACATTCGGGTAAAGTGTTGCTCCATGATCTCTCAAATAATCGTTTTCCACCTGACAGCAGATCGGATACAACCTTTGTCTCTCACTGTCCGTAAGCTCCGGAAACAAAATCTTCATCAACTCGTCCATCGGTTTTCCCATAACTTTCGTCATGTCCTCCGTCGTCAGAACGCGGTCGGTAATCTTTGACTGTGCGATTGCCTGACTCCACGAAAAAGCAATCTCTTTTCTGGAATCCCAGAGTGTTCCGTCCATGTCAAAGAAGATTCCTCTTTTGTTCTCATTATGCTTCATCAATCGCTTTTCCAATGTCATTCCTCATATACTTATTTGAAAATTCTACCCACTCGGTTGCTTTGTATGCGTTCGCACGTGCCTCTTTCAAATCTTTTCCCTTTGCGGTCACGCCGAGAACGCGTCCTCCGTTTGTCACGATCTTGCCGTCTTTTAACGCTGTTCCCGCATGAAAACAATAGTAGCCGTCATTGTTCTCGAATTTTTCCAAGCCTTTGATTTCTTTGCCCTTCTCATAGGATACCGGATACCCGTCAGAAGCCAGCACTACGCAGACTGCCGCATTGTCCTCAAACTGCAGATTGATCTCATCCAGTCTGCCGTCTACACATGCCTCCATCACATCAATGATGTCGTTTTTCATACGCGGTAATACAACCTGTGCCTCAGGATCTCCGAATCTTGCATTGTACTCCAACACCTTCGGTCCTTCCTCCGTCAGCATCAGACCAAAGAAAATAATTCCTTTAAATTCTCTGCCCTCTGCCGCCATTGCGTCAACCGTTGCCTGATAAATATATTTTTTGCAGAACTCGTCCACATCTTTTGTATAAAAAGGACTTGGAGAAAACGTACCCATTCCTCCTGTGTTTAATCCCTGATCTCCATCTTTTGCACGTTTATGATCCTGTGCGGAGGACATAATCTTGATTGTTTTTCCATCAACGAAAGAGAGAACGGAAACCTCGCGTCCTGTCATAAATTCTTCAATGACCATATTGTTTCCGGCAGAGCCAAACTTCTTGTCCAGCATAATCTCTTTGACTCCGGCTTTTGCTTCTTCCAACGTATTGCAGATCAATACGCCCTTGCCGAGTGCAAGTCCGTCTGCTTTTAAAACGATTGGCATTTTGGCTGTCTCTAAATATTCAAGTGCTTTCTTAGCATCGTCGAAGTTCTCATATCCTGCTGTCGGAATCTGATATTTTTTCATCAGATCTTTGGAAAATGCCTTACTTCCCTCTAAGATTGCCGCATTTTTTCTCGGTCCGAACACTTTAAGACCTTCCGCTTCAAACACATCTACCACACCGCCGACCAACGGATCATCCATTCCGATGATCGTAAAATCAACGCTGTTCTCTTTTGCAAATGCCGCTAATTTTTCAAATTCCATCGCACCGATCGGCACACACTCCGCAATCTGTCCGATTCCTGCGTTGCCCGGTGCGCAATATATCTTATCTACCCGTTTGCTCTTTGCACAGGACGCTGCAATCGCATGCTCACGTCCGCCGCTTCCTACGATTAATACTTTCATGCTCTCTTTCCTTTCTGCTCGTGTCACAATCCCTGTCTAATTTTCTTTCCGATACACTTTACCGTCCGTTACACTGATCCGCCCATTTGCAATATCATCAATGACCTGCGGCAGCAATACCCATTCTGCCTGTTCCATGACACGCCGCTGTAAAATCTCCGGTGTGTCACCGCTTTCTACCGATACTGCTTTCTGTGCGATGATCGGACCTGTGTCTGTTCCCTCATCTACAAAATGCACGGTTGCTCCGGTCACCTTTACTCCACGCTCCAAAGCTCCCTCATGCACCTTTAATCCGTAATAACCCGTTCCGCAAAATGACGGGATCAACGATGGGTGAATGTTGATGATACGGTTGCGGTATGCCTGAATCATCTGCGGAGGAATCACTACTAAAAATCCTGCCAGCACCACCAGATCTACCCCGTAACTATTCAATTTCTCCAAAAAAGCCTGATTAAATTCTTCTCTGTTGTCGTAATCTTTCGGTGAGATACAAACCGCTTCAATCCCCGCCTGCTTTGCCCGCTCTAAGGCATACGCATTCTTGTTGTTGCTGATCACAACGGAAATCTCTGTGTTGGTAACTTTTCCCGCTGTAATCGCATCGAGGATCGCCTGCAGATTTGTTCCGCCTCCGGACACTAATACTGCTGCTTTTAGCATAGGGTTACTCCTTTTTCTCCGTCCTTGATCTTTCCTACAACATACGGTGTCTCACCTGCCGCCTTGATTGCCTCAACTGCTTTCTCTACGTCCTGCAGTGCAACGGCAAGTACCATGCCAAGTCCCATATTATATGTATTGTACATCATCTGTTCCTCGATCTGTCCTTCTCTTTGGAGCATTTCAAAAATCGGAGGAACTTTGTAGCTGTCTTTTTCTACGACTGCATGTTTTCCTTCCGGCAGCATTCTCGGAATGTTCTCATAAAAACCGCCGCCTGTGATATGGCTGCACGCTTTTACGCGAACTCCTGCATCTTTAATGCTTTTTAATGCCTTGACATAAATCTTGGTCGGTGCCAGCAATGCCTCACCTAAGGTGGTACCGAGTTCCTCATGATATGTCTCTAATGTTTCCTTGTCCATCTTGAACACTTTTCTCACAAGGGAAAATCCGTTGGAGTGTACGCCCGAAGATGCCATACCGATCAGGACATCTCCCTCTTCTAAGTCCTTGCCTGTAATAATGTCTTTCTCATCTACGATTCCGACTGCAAACCCTGCCAGATCGTATTCGTCCTGCGGATAAAATCCCGGCATCTCCGCTGTCTCACCGCCGATCAATGCCGCATTGGACTGTTTACATCCCTCTGCCACACCGCTTACAATGGTTGCGATCTTCTCAGGATAATTTTTTCCGCATGCGATATAATCAAGGAAAAATAATGGTTCACCGCCTGCACAGGCAATATCATTGACGCACATTGCAACACAATCAATTCCGATGGTATCGTGCTTGTCCAAAATAAATGCTAATTTTAATTTTGTGCCGACTCCGTCCGTACCGGACACCAAAGTCGGTTTTTCCATATCTTTAAAGGCTTCCATTGAAAAAGCTCCCGAAAAACCGCCCAAGTTGGTAAGCACTTCTTTTCGCATGGTTTCCTGTACATGCTTTTTCATCAGTTCTACTGATTTATAGCCTGCTTCAATATCTACACCTGCATTTTTGTAATCCATCTTTTTTCCTCCTAAAATGTCTGCTTTGCGTATTCTCTAATATCTTTATTGTATAAAAAAACATTCCAAAAAGCCAATAGTATTTTATTATCTTTCTTATTAGTATAGCTAATTAATTTTGTATTTCTTTTCTATTTTTCTAATAAGCAAGTTATTTGTATTTCTGATAGATGTCTTTGATCTGTTGTATCTCATCCTCGGTAAACTGTTCC
>CAKRJK010000152.1 GCA_934351705.1 uncultured Lachnospiraceae bacterium | reverse complement strand
TCAAATCGTTCTGGGCACCGATCACCTTGGTACAGGTGGTCTGATCGTAGGAATTCAAATCCATCCAATATGGCGTATATCCCATAGAGTTTGCGGCGGACGCAATCGCCATCGAGATTCTGTAATGTCCGAATCCCATTCGGATATTTCCGACGATAATTCCTTTTTCTGTATCAAATTCCTCTCTGGTTCTTGCAGCCTGTTCCTCTAATCGAATATCATAAACCCCTAATGTATCTCCGATATGTTCGTTCTTATAAACGTATGCCTCATAGTCTACATCTGCATCCGTTCCGAATTTTTTTTCAAATTTTTGTTTGGAACGAACCGCCTTTCTGTAAGTTTGTTCTGACATCGGATTTCCGAATATTGTCTTTGATCTGTCTGCCATTTCCCTTCTCCTCCTTTTTGAGTTCTATTTGTTCTGTATTACAATTCCGTTTAATAAGATGGTAACTACTTCATCTAATGCCTCCGCGTAGGAAATCCCGTTTTCAACCAGTACATCTCTTTGGAAGAACTGTTCGAGTGCCGCTTCCATCATCAGTTTTACAATCGGAATCTTCACATCCCGTATCACGCCTTCTTTCACGCCCTGTTCTAATAAGGAAATGGTGGTTTCCCATCCGGTTTCTAATCTCTTTTCTACCTGATTGTAGATGTTTGGGTATTTGTCTTTTAACAGATATAACTGTTGGAAGTTAATCTCCCGATATCCCTCCGGCATAACACCTAAGATTGCGTGTATCTTTTCTAAGGTTGTCGTATCGGGATTGTTCACAACCTGTTCTTCACTTTCTTTAATGGTATCAAACAGGTAATCCACCATCGCCAAAAACATTTCTTCTTTGTCACGAAATACGGTATAGATGGTTTTCTTACTGATGCCAAGCTGACGGCAGATGTCATCCATTGTGAATTTCAGACCTTTCTTGTTGAATACCTGTATGGTTCCCTGCAATATTTTTTCACGTAATTCCATGTTCTCCTCCTCGCTTTCAAGGAAACTGTTTGTTTGTTTTTAGTTTCCTTTATCGTAACACCCTGCCTATTTTTGCGCAAGAAACTAAATTACCAAAAATAGTTTCCATTTTTTATGACTTTTTTACAAAGATTTTCTTTTTGCCCCAATTACGTTGACAGGGTGCTTTTTTCCGTGCTATTTTTGTGTCAAATCAAAGGAATGCAATCAACAGAAGGAGGGTTTTTATGAAAGAACATCTGTTACAGATATTTGAAGAGATTTACGGAACGGGAGATGAGATTACCTGTTACTTTTCTCCCGGAAGAGTCAATTTGATTGGAGAACATACCGATTACAACGGCGGTCATGTGTTTCCGTGTGCTTTGACCATCGGAACTTATTTTCTTGTACGCAAACGCTCTGATTCCAAATTACGTTTCTATTCAGAGAATTTTAAAAAGACAGGAATCATCGAAGGCTCTCTTGATTCTGTCTCCTATAAAAAAGAAAACGGCTGGACCAACTATCTGCTCGGTATTTTCTGGGCATTGGAACAAAAAGGCTGCCACATCACACACGGAATGGACTTATTTGTCTGCGGAAATATTCCGAACAGCTCCGGTCTTTCCTCCTCCGCCTCCATTGAGGTCGGAATGGCATTTGTCTTAAATGAAATGTTTCACTTCGGTCTGACATCGACAGACCTTGCTCTTATCGGCCAGTATGCGGAGAATCATTTTAACGGAGTCGAATGCGGCATCATGGATCAGTTCGCCATCGCAATGGGAAAAAAGAATTCGGCTATCTTTTTAGACACCGCCACCCTCAAGTATGAATACGTTCCGATTGTATTAAAGGATATGAAGATTGTGATTGCATGCAGCAACAAAAAACGAGGTCTTAGCGATTCAAAATACAATGAACGTCGGCGTGAATGCACGGCTGCCCTCTCACAGATCCAGGAGGTGGTCGGCATCGAATCCTTCGGTGACCTGACAGCAGAACAGTTTGAAGCCTATCAGTCCGCTATCCGTGACGAGTGTTGGCTGCGACGTGCAAGACACGCTGTCACAGAAAATCTCCGCACCATTGAGGCGGTAAAGGTGTTGCAAAAAGGTGACCTCACAGCATTCGGAAAGCTGATGAACGCCTCCCATATCTCACTTCGTGATGACTATGAGGTGACAGGCGTTGAATTAGACACTCTGGTCGAAACCGCATGGGCACAGGACGGTGTCATCGGAGCGAGAATGACCGGTGCCGGATTCGGCGGCTGTACCGTGAATATCGTAAAAGACGATTGCGTCGATGCCTTTATTGAAAATGTAGGAAAAACGTATCTTGACAAAATCGGTTATGCGGCAGATTTTTACATTGCCCATATCGGCGACGGAACAAGACAGATTTAACGCATATTGAAATCACCGCAAAAGAAAGGAGACTCTTATGATTTATCAGTCAATCAAAAAATTAGTTACTTACGGAATCGAAACCGGACTCACCCCGAAAGAGGAAAAAATCTATACCACCAACCTGATCTTGGATGTGCTTCATCTGGAAGAATACGAAGAACCGGAAGAAGAATACACCGATGTCAACTTAGAAGAAACTCTTTCGGAACTGCTTTCTTATGCGGTTTCCGAGCAGATTATCGAGGATAGTATCGTCTACCGCGATTTACTTGACACCAAACTGATGAACTGTCTGATGCCAAGACCTGCCGAAGTCATCCGCCGTTTTCACACGCTGTATCAGATGGCTCCGAAAGCCGCAACCGATTACTACTATAAACTCAGCCGCGATTCGGACTATATCCGCAGATACCGTGTCTGCAAAGATGTCAAATGGGTAACCCCTACCGAATACGGCGACATTGATATTACCATCAATCTCTCCAAGCCGGAAAAAGATCCAAAGGCGATCGCCGCCGCTAAAAACGCAAAACAAAGCGGCTATCCGAAATGCCTCCTGTGCATGGAAAACGAAGGGTATGCGGGCAGAACAAATCATCCTGCAAGGGAGAACCACCGCATTATCCCACTAAACATCAATCACTCCCAATGGGGCTTTCAGTATTCTCCGTATGTTTATTACAATGAACACTGCATTGTGTTTAACGGTGAGCATACCCCGATGAAAATTGACCGGGCTACCTTTATCAAATTATTTGATTTTGTAAAGCAGTTCCCACATTATTTTTTAGGCTCCAATGCGGACTTGCCGATCGTGGGCGGCTCGATTCTCTCACATGATCATTTTCAGGGCGGGAACTATCATTTTGCGATGGAACTGGCTCCGATCGAATACGAATTTTCGGTAAAGGGATATGAGGATGTTTCTGCCGGAATTGTAAAGTGGCCGTTGTCTGTCATCCGTTTACGCTGCATGGATGAAAAACGTATCATCGACCTCGCTGACCACATCTTAAATACCTGGAGAAATTATACGGATGAGGCTGCTTTTATCTTTGCCGAAACGAACGGTGAACCGCACAACACGATTACTCCGGTTGCCCGTTTCCGTGACGGAATGTATGAGTTAGACCTTGCTCTCAGAAACAACATTACCACAGAGGAATACCCACTGGGCGTATACCATCCTCACAATGAGTACCACCATATCAAAAAGGAAAACATCGGATTGATCGAGGTCATGGGACTTGCGGTACTGCCTGCCAGATTAAAGACAGAACTTACGCTTTTAAAAGAATATATCCTAGAGCAAAAAGATATTCGTTCCGAAGCAAGCATTGCAAAACATGCAGACTGGGTAGAAAGTTTTCTCCCGAAATATCCGGCAGTCGATGAAAAAAACATCGAATCCGTTTTGGAGACAGAGATTGGTATTGTGTTCTCGAAGATTCTCGAAAATGCCGGAGTCTTTAAACGCGACGTATCCGGAAGAGACGCATGGAAACGCTTCCTGGCCACACTCTAAACAGACATGACAAAACCGCTGTATCAAACCCTTGACATGTATGTGTCCCAAGCAGTCTGATACGGCGGTTCTATTTTTATATTTTTCCGTTTTTATTTACGAAACGCCTGTGGTCTTTTCATCTCTTCGATCAACTCCTGAAGAATATTCTCCGCTTCTTCATCATCATAATCTCTGAGTTTTTCAAGTACCTTATCTAATTTTGTCTCTGCAAAAGAAGGCAGATCAAACTTCTTTAAATCTTTAATCTTGGTAATGGCATTCTTGATCTTGAAATTCTCCAGATCGTCCAGTATGTAGAACACTCTTGCATTCATCTCGCCCGCACCGATCGGCATTGCCGCATTCTTGCCCAGTGCATAGATGTTTTTCTCCATCATATGGATGACTCTCTCCACCATGCTCCCGGCGGCATCGTAATCTCCGTTTGCCAGCTTCTGTCTTGCGTTTTTCATTCTTCCCGAAACATCATCCGCAAGCTGGTATCCTAACACCTCATCTGTCTTAAAGACTGCCTGCTTGAAATGCTCCTCCTGAATATCCTTTAAAATATCCTGCAAACGTCCGTACAACTCCTCTTCCTCCATCGGAAGTACACCCAGACGTTTGAATACTTTCTCAATGCGGTCATGCAATTCTTCCGCATCCACCGGCTTTGTGATATAATCCATAATACCTAACTTTGCACCTTCCACAACGGTGAGCTTGTCCTTTTTGGTCGTTAAGAAAATAACCGGAACGGTGACACCGTTTTCCTGTGTTCTGATTGTCTTTAATGTCTCGATTCCATCCATGATCGGCATCTGGATATCCATCAGAATCAAATCTACTTTTT
>CAKRJK010000151.1 GCA_934351705.1 uncultured Lachnospiraceae bacterium | reverse complement strand
GTTCCGTGTTCCAGTTCTTCGCGGACGAAGTTTTTGATGACACAGCTTACACCGAGGCTGACTTTTGCCATTTCTATCAGCAGGTCCATGTTGGATACCTCGATGATGTCCTGCAGGGCAATGTGATTTTTTTGGAAGTAGTCATCCATGTATTGGCGTGTCATGTTTTCTTTGTCAAGGAGCATCAAGGTTGAGTTCTGGAGAATCTGGTCTTTTTTGATTCCGCGCAGACTGAGATTGTGCAGATAATCTCTGGTGGATACGAAGATGTCCTCAATATCGCAAAGTTTGTAAAAGTCGATATTTTTGACAGCGTAGGGTTTTCCAATCAGTCCGATATCCAGTTTTCCTTCCTCCAACAGCTTTAACGTCTGGTTTGTTGACTGGCAGGAGATGGAGATGTTGATATGCGGGTATTTTTTGATGAATTCTTTTAAATACGGTAAGAGGACATACTTACAGAGTGTGGAGCTGACGCCGATGGTCAGATGGCCGACACCAAGCTCGATGGAACGACGCAGCTTGTCCTCGCCGATGGTCAAGGTCTCAAATGCGGATTTGACATGGGTGTATAAAAGTTCGCCTGCGTCTGTGAGTGTTACGCCGCGGGAGCTTCGCTCAAACAGTTTTGTGCCGAGGCTGTCCTCCAGTTTCTGGATGGATTTGCTGATGGCAGGCTGGGAAATATAGAGTTCCTTTGCCGCTTTTGAGATATTTCCGGTGGTCGCTACCGTATAAAAAATCTTATATGACGATAAATTCTGATTCATAAAACCTCCATAACAAAAAAGTTATAATAAATATATTTAATATGTATTGTTATTATATCATGCTTTGTGCTATCATAGCAAGCATAGAGATACTGTATTCATAGAGTAACACTATAAAACATAACATTTTCACACACAAAAAATATAAGGAGGTTACATTCATGGGAATGACAATGACACAGAAAATTCTGGCGGCACATGCCGGTCTGGATTCTGTATGTGCAGGTCAGTTGATAGAGGCTGATCTGGATTTGGTTCTTGGAAATGACATTACCTCTCCGGTGGCGATTCATGAGATGGAGAAGATGAATACCGACGGAGTTTTTCATAAGGATAAAATAGCATTGGTATTAGACCATTTTGTGCCAAATAAAGATATTAAATCGGCAGAACATTGCAAATGTGTCAGAGAGTTTGCATGCAAGCATGAGATTACAAATTACTTTGATGTCGGAAAGATGGGAATTGAACACGCACTGTTGCCGGAGCAGGGACTTACGGTAGCGGGAGATGTGATTATCGGTGCGGATTCCCATACTTGTACATACGGAGCATTGGGAGCGTTTTCTACCGGTGTCGGAAGTACGGATATGGCGGCAGGTATGGCAACCGGAAAGGCTTGGTTCAAGGTGCCGGCGGCAATCAAAGTCAATCTTACCGGTAAACCGTCAGAGTGGGTGAGCGGAAAAGATGTGATCCTTCATTTGATCGGTTTGATCGGAGTGGACGGAGCCCTCTACAAATCTTTGGAATTTACGGGAGACGGAATTGCAAACCTGAGCATGGACGACCGCTTTACGATTGCAAACATGGCGATTGAAGCAGGTGCGAAAAACGGTATTTTCCCGGTGGATGACCTTGCGGTTACTTATATGAAAGAGCATTCAAAACGTCCTTATGCCGTATATGAGGCAGATGAGGATGCGGAGTATGAGCAGGAGATTACGATTGACTTGTCAAAATTAAAATCAACCGTTGCATTTCCGCATTTGCCGGAAAATACAAAAACGATTGATGAAGTCGGAGATATTAAGATCGATCAGGTTGTCATCGGATCTTGTACAAACGGAAGAATTGACGACTTGCGCTGTGCGGCAAAAATTCTTTCCGGGAAAAAGGTGGCAGACGGACTCCGCGTGATCATTATTCCGGCAACACAGCAGATTTATCTTCAGGCAATGGAAGAGGGATTGTTAAAAACCTTTATCGAGGCGGGAGCAATTGTCAGCACACCGACCTGCGGTCCGTGTCTGGGTGGATATATGGGAATCTTAGCGGCAGGAGAACGCTGTGTTTCCACGACAAACCGTAACTTTGTAGGACGTATGGGACACGTTGATTCTGAAATCTATCTTGCAAGCCCGGCGGTTGCGGCGGCAAGTGCCGTGACAGGTAAGATTTCAGGACCGGAAGAATGTTAGGAGGTAAGGAAATGAAAGCATGTGGAAAAGTATTTAAATACGGCGATAATGTAGATACCGATGTCATCATTCCTGCAAGATACTTAAATTCTTCAGATCCGAAAGAGCTTGCAGAGCATTGCATGGAGGATATCGACAAAGACTTTGTAAAAAAGGTAAAAGCCGGAGATATTATGGTGGCGGATAAGAATTTCGGCTGTGGTTCTTCCAGAGAACATGCACCGATCGCGATTAAGGCAGCGGGAATCAGTTGTGTGATCGCAGACACATTTGCCAGAATTTTTTACCGCAATGCGATCAATATTGGACTTCCGATTGTGGAGTGTCCGGAGGCGGCAGCGGGAATTGAAGCCGGAGATGAAGTGGAAGTGGATTTCGATACCGGTGTGATTACAAATAAGACAAAAAACAAGACGTTTCAGGGACAGCCATTCCCTGAGTTTATGCAAAAGATCATAAAGGCAGAGGGATTGGTCAATTATATCAATCAGAAATAGACTGCAACATCAGGGCTGATAATCTTCAAGAAACTTCAGATAGTTTGGAGAGATTTTCAGTCCGGTGTACAGATCGGCATATTCTTTTGCGGAAAGCTCCTCCACAAAATTTGCGGGAAAGTTCTTGTGAATCCCGTGTGCTTTGGCGAGGTCGACTGCCTTGTTGTAAGCAATGGCGGCTTTTGTGGCAGAAGAGTAGGTACCGATCAGATAGTTTCCGTTAATGTGAATGCGAACCTTATAGGAGACAGTTCCGTTGTTCATTTCCCTTGTTACACCGTAATACGGATTGATCACTTCAATATTGGAATAACGGAAATCACGGGAATCGCCGTTTACAAATACAAAATCTTTTCCGACAACCGCATGATTGCGGATACCGTAGCGGGAGTGAATGCTTGTCTGCATACCGTATTCGCTCACAAACAGATGACCGCCGCGTTTCATGATCTTGTGCTGGGAGTAAAAGAACAGATCGTCAATATCGAACTTTAATTCTTCCTCCGGGTTCAGGTAGTAAGAAAAATAGTTCTGATGGAGATAGATCGGTGTCTTTATGTACATTCCGTTGTCACGGAAATTGAGCAGGACGATCACTTTCTCAAAGGCGAGGGACATCGGAGTATAGAGAGATTTTTCTAAGGAAAACCCAGGAGTCTTTAAGATGTTGCCTGCTTCAAGGTAGGCGGTGTTTGCCGCTTGTTGTGTATCGTAGCTGCCAAGACTGATGTGTTTGTTTTTGTAGTGAATGCCGGCGCGGTAGATGATCGTGCCGTCTTTTTTTTTGTGGGGGTAGATGCCTGGTAACATTGTGTATGGGGACTCCTTTCGGTGAGGGTGTGGGGGAAAATAATGGGGAGTATTATTGGCTTTTTTGTGTTGTTATTGGGGGATTTAGTCCGCAGTGCAGGTTGGAAAATCAAAGATTTCCCAACTGACGGGCATTCGCCCTATCACGGAGAATAAATACAAAATGCTTTGTGCGAGCACAGCATTTTGTATTTTTTCTCCGTGGCACTGCTCATTGCTTACGCACATTATACCATACCAATTGACCAAATGGTTTTTTTATTTTATAATGGGCATAAGCGGCGGAATGATTGTGTAACAACGTCGCGGCAGAAGAATCGTAAATAGCAGAGTTATTGCGTGAGTCATGCTCACGAAGATAGATAGAAAGCAATAATGAGAAAAAACGAGAAGAGGAAGAACGATGGATTTATTATTTTCAAGTACGCGAAACAAAGAAGAAAAGGTTACTGCATCTCAGGCAATTTTAAAAGGGCTTGCAGATGACGGAGGTTTGTTCGTGCCGAGTGAGATACCTCATTTGGATGTAGATATGGACACACTTTCCAAGATGAGTTATCAGGAGACAGCCTACGAAGTGATGAAGCTGTTTTTGACTGATTTTACAGAGGAAGAATTAAAGGGATGTATCAAAAAAGCGTATGACAGCAAATTTGATACAGAAGAGATTGCACCGTTGGTTGAGGCAGACGGCGCATATTATCTGGAGTTGTTCCATGGAGCGACCATCGCATTCAAAGATATGGCATTGTCCATTTTGCCGCATTTGATGACAACCGCAGCAAAAAAGAACCATGTCAAGAATGAGATTGTAATTTTGACCGCAACTTCAGGCGATACCGGAAAAGCGGCACTTGCGGGATTTGCAGGTGTAGAGGGAACAAAAATCATTGTATTTTATCCAAAGGACGGTGTCAGCCCGGTTCAGGAAAAACAGATGGTAACCCAGAAGGGTGAGAATACCTGTGTCATTGCCATCCACGGCAATGCCGGGAATGCCGTAGGCTGCCCCGCGATCCGCCACATCCTTGATGGCCTGATGGCGCGCCTGACTCATGGAAATGCCATAATTGTTGTTTTCACAAACGAAAATGATGGGGAGCTTCCAGATCGCGGCCATATTCAGAGACTCGTGGAAGGTACCCTGATTGGTAGAAGCGTCGCCGAAGAAGCAGACGCAAACCTGATCGGTTCCCCGGTAGCTGGCGGAAAGACCTGCGCCTACCGCGATGTTGTGACC
>CAKRJK010000150.1 GCA_934351705.1 uncultured Lachnospiraceae bacterium | reverse complement strand
TAGAGTGGGGTTACGTTCCGGCAAACGCACTTCATTTGTTAGCGTTAAAATGCGGTTCAATCGGATTGGCATTGGCGTCCTGCCTGATGTGCCTTGACGGGGAGATGGACTTTGCGACCATGCTTATGTTTGTATTTTTCTCGTTCAGCATTTTCGCAAGTTTAGAGCCGATCAGTGACAGCGCCCATACGCTCGGAGTAATTGATGACGCGATGGATCAGCTTGACGCATTAAAAGAAGAGAATTTTATTGACAGTGAGGGAAAAGACATTCCGTTAGAACACTATGATATTGCATTTGAAAATGTTAGTTTCGGATACGATTCCCGCACCGTGTTAAAAGATGTAAGTTTTCAAATCCCGGAAAAGACTTCTACGGCGATCGTCGGAGCTTCGGGTTCGGGTAAGACGACCATTTGCAGTCTGCTGGCACGTTTTTATGATCCTGACAGTGGAGATATTATAGTCGGAGGACACAATTTAAAGGAACTTACCTGTGACAGTCTGCTGTCTAATATCTCGATGGTATTTCAAAATGTGTATTTATTCCACGATACCGTTCGTGCAAATATCTGCTTCGGAAAAACGGATGCGACAGAAGAAGAGATGATCGCAGCCGCAAAAAAAGCACGTTGCCATGATTTCATCATGGCGATGCCAAACGGATATGATACAGTGATCGGCGAGGGCGGCGGTACGCTTTCCGGCGGAGAAAAACAGAGAATCTCCATTGCGAGAGCCATGTTAAAAAACGCACCGATTATCATTTTAGACGAAGCGACAGCAAGTATCGATCCGGAAAATGAACACCTGATACAGTCGGCAATCTCAGAGCTGACCAAGGGAAAAACGATTATCACGATTGCACACCGTCTGGCAACGATTGAGAATGCAAATCAGATTCTTGTGGTAGATGACGGACAGATTGTGGAAAGTGGAACGCATGCGGAATTGATTGAGAAAGAGGGAAGGTATAAACAATTTATAGAGATTAGGGAAAAAGCAGAGGGGTGGAAAATAGCGGGGATGTAGATGTTGATGGATACGGACGTCGGGATATGCGTGTCCAATGGGTTGGATGCTGCCGGCTGAGTGTTCTTCCTTCCGTTTTTTAAGCTCTTCGGAACTAAGAAGTTCTGGAAATTTCGTTGTTTGTTTTTGGTAACGAACGCTACCGAGGCATACGCACCGTCCGTGGTGCGGATGCCTCTTTTCCGTACATCCTTGTACGGAAATAGCTGTTATCGAACGAAATTTAAGAACTTCTAAGTTCCTGCGAGATTTAAAAAAGCGAAAGGAAGAACACACAGCCGGCAACATCCAACCCATTGGACACACATATCCCGACTACATATCGACCAACGCAAAGAGAAAGAGGAGAGTGAAAAGAAAGAAACAAATTGTCTACTCGCAGTACACAGCACCCCATCGGAAAGTATCATTTTCGGAAGAACTTAGAGAGCCTAGAATTTCGTACAAAACGCAGCAACTTCCGTACAGGGATGTACGGAAGAGAGGCAACCGAGCCACGGATGGCGAGTTTGCCTCGGTTGCGTCCGGCTTATGCCAAATAAAACCGAAATTCATAGACTCTCTTAGTTCTGAAGAACCCGATATTTTCCGATGGGGTGCTGTGTACGTCCGTAAGACCAAGACCACTTAAGAAATCCTCTTCTTAAGCACTTCCAAAATCTTCTCGATCTGTAGCGGCGTCCCCTGAATCTCCTGCACTGCAAGACGATTCTTCTCGTTGAAACCAACCAGAATATTATGGTTCGCCTCTGCCAGATAATCCATAATACCGTCAATATCAGACTTGATATTTTTCGGACAATGAATATATAAATGCTTGTTGGCAGTAATGTGCAAAGTATAAGAAATACTAAAGTGATACCAGAAAAACTTATGCAGGGTAGAATGCTTGTAAACCCAGATGATTTCCTGGATCGGTACGACGGCAACACCGTATTTGGACAGCTCGATAAAATAGTGCTCCGTGATAAACATATCATCCGTTGCGAGCTGCGGGAGTGTTGCAAGCTCCTCCTCTGCCTGTTCCAAAAGTTCGGACGGTTTTCCGAAACGTCCAAGCTGTTGGATCGGTGGAGACAGCAGCGGAAAATGGAAGTAAATAATTGACATCACAAGATGTATGATCGCATACAACATACTTGCAAAATACAAAAATAGCAATAGATAACTTCCGAAATTGTGACAATCCGGCTCACTCAGATAATAAGGACTGACTTTGGAGGTGATTCCCTCTTTGGTCCAGTCAAGTGTATCCGCAAGCTGTGTCAGCAAGTCATCGTAGGCACGGTTCCCTTTCACAAGACGTCCTCTGACCGTGAGAGAATTAATCTTGGAAAGTCCCTCCTCACTGGTGGACGGAGAGAGCAGGACGATCATACATTCATCCCCACGCATCGTGTAATAATAATAACCGGTTGTCATACCAAACCGTGTTTTTGTGTAACCGCTGAAATAAAGCGAGGAACAATTTGTTTCAATAAAAGTATCACTCTTGTAGACCGATTCCAAATCGCTTTTTTCTGTCACCTTTTTTGGAAAGACCATCTCGGAGATGGGAGAAAAAATCCAAAGAAGAACCAACAGTATTAAATATAAAATCGGGGAAATCATTTTGGTGCGATAAATTTCCCGAATGTTTTTTGTAATATAGTGTTCATAATTTTCCATCATAGCCATAAGTATAAAGGTTGTGGCAAAAATAATCAAGGTTGCTTTTAGAGAAAAAAATTGCTAGTATATCATAGAAAGAAAAAAACGAAGAATCCTGTCATAAGGAGGAAAAATGGACGCATATACAAGTTTTGCGGAGGTATACGATCTGTTCATGGACAACGTGCCATATACGGAGTGGAGCGAATATCTGATCGCATTATTAAAAGAATACGGAATCAAAGAAGGCGTTATCTGTGATCTGGGATGCGGAACAGGCAAGATGACAAGACTTTTGGCAAAAGCGGGCTATGATATGATAGGGGTGGATCTGTCGGAGGATATGCTTGCCATCGCAAGTATGGATAACGAGGAGAGAATCCTTTATTTGTGTCAGGATATGCGGGAATTGGAACTTTACGGAAGTGTGGATGCGGTGGTTTCGATTTGTGACAGCATGAATTATCTGCTGGAGGAAGAGGATCTGTCGGAGACATTTGAGCGGGTTTGTCGCTACTTAAGTCCGGGCGGAATGTTCATTTTCGACTTAAATACCATTTACAAATACGAAGAACTCTTAGGGGAAACAACCATCTGCGAAAACAGGGAAGAGGGAAGTTTTATCTGGGAGAATTACTATGATGAGGAGGAGCAGATCAATGAATACGATCTGACACTTTTTATCAGGGAAAAAGGTGATTTATACCGCAAATTTGAAGAAACACATTACCAGAGAGGGTATTCATTAGAAAAAATACACACACTGATAGAGCAGGCAGGAATGGAATTTGTGACGGCATACGATGCTTGTACCAAAGAAAAACCGAAAGCGGACAGTGAACGGGTTTATGTGATAGCAAGAAAGAAAGGAAATTAAGATGTCAGATTATATTGTAAGAGCAACAGCGGCAAATAACCAGATACGTGCATTTGCCATTACATCAAAAGAACTGGTTGAGGAGGCAAGAACACGCCACAATACAAGTCCTGTTATGACGGCGGCACTGGGAAGATTACTCAGCGGTGCGGCAATGATGGGAACAATGATGAAGGGCGAAAAAGATCTGCTTACCGTACAGATTAAATGCGGCGGTCCGGCAAAGGGATTGACCGTCACGGCAGATGCGAACGGAAATGTCAAAGGATATGCGGAGGTGCCGGATGTCATGCTGCCGCCGAACAGCCTCGGAAAACTGGATGTGGGCGGTGCATTGGGACTTGGAATTATGAATGTCATCAAAGACCTGGGCTTAAAAGAGCCGTATACAGGTCAGATTGCATTGCAGACCGGAGAGATCGCAGAGGATTTGACGTATTACTTTGCCACTTCGGAACAGATACCGTCGGCAGTCGGACTCGGTGTGCTGATGAACAAAGATAATACGGTAAAACAGGCGGGCGGATTTATTTTACAGTTGCTGCCTTTTACAAGTGAGGAGATTATCGGAAAATTAGAAGAAAAGATAAAATCCATTGATTCTGTGACCGAGATGTTAGAGAAAGGTTATACACCGGAGAAAATTTTAGAAGAGATTCTGGGTGATCTTGGCTTGGAGATTACAGATACCATACCGGCACAGTATTCCTGTAACTGTTCCAAAGAGCGGGTTTCAAAAGCATTGATCAGCATCGGAGCAAAAGATTTGCAGGAGATGATCGACGATGATAAGCCGATCGAGGTCAACTGCCATTTCTGCAACACGGATTACACATTCAGTGTGGACGAGTTAAAAGAATTAAAAAAAGCGGCAACCAGATAAGGAAGGAAAAGATATGTTAGAGGGTTTTATCAAAGTGGCAGCCATCACACCCAAGACGGTTGTGGCTGATGTGAAAGCAAATGAAGAAGAAATATGCAGACAGATCAAGGCGGCATCCGAACAGCATGCCAAAATCATAGTATTGCCGGAGCTTTGTATCACGGGGTACACCTGTCAGGATTTATTCTATCAGGAGATTTTATTGAGGGAGGCAAAAGAAGCCTTGCTTCGGATTGCCAAAAAGACAGAGTCTGTGGACGCATTGATTTTTGTCGGACTGCCGATCTCTTATGAGGGAAAGTTAT
>CAKRJK010000149.1 GCA_934351705.1 uncultured Lachnospiraceae bacterium | reverse complement strand
TTACAATACCTTGCGGATCTGGAAGGTCCTTCCGTATTTCTTTAGTCAATGAATCTTCCGATTTCCGGCATCCAGTCTCCCAAATAGTAACCGCCCTCTAAAAACGCTCCCCAGATTGGAGTGAAATACGCTATCAGAATATCCATAATCTCTTCAAAAGAAGGGGTTTTCTTTTTCTCGCGTTTTAAATAATTCTTCCATCGTTTGTTCATGTAAGGGCTGTCTTTATAGGAACAGAGCATATCAAATCTTTTCTGATCCGGCTGAATGTGTGCTTTTTTCACAAACTCCTCCATCTGCTCGGTCACTTTTCTGCTGCTGTTCATCTCTTTTCTCAACAACTCATAGATAATATAATAACTGCTAAGATCGTTTAACAGTTCCAAATCTCTCATAATATTGATAAAATGCTCCGCCAATGCGGCTTCTACCGGATACTGTAAGTATTGAATGCTTTTATCATTTTGCAAAAACAGACGCAATTCTTTTTTTACCGGCTTTAACTGAAGATTCGTATTTTGCGTAATCCGTAGTGTGATCGGTATGCTCAATTCCTGTATCTGTCCGGTAAGAAAAACATTGATCACATCCTCTTCCTTTTCCACACGGTATTTCCACAAAAATGCCGCCTTCTTCTCGTTATGAAAAATACGGCTCATCCGATGTATCATATTGCGTACCGTAAATTCCTCATCGGAACATAAGGTATACTCTAATACACACGGGATTTTTCTTCGGTAAGATTCCAACGAAAGGATTCCGTCATTTTTGAGCCAGAAAATCTCTGCCTCCTCGGATTCGCTGACAGCCAGCACCGCCTCTTCCATGACAAATGCGGATAGAAGGTGTTGATAGGAAACCTGAAGCTGTTCACTTTTTATCTTTACAACGGTCAAATTACGGATTCCTGCTGCCATTATAGCCACACTCCTATCCGATTGCGGACTTTCTCTACCACCCGCCGCTCTTTTGCGTAAGTCATCAGTTTGGCAATGTCTTTTCCCTCGTCATCGATAAAATTTCTTAACATATGCTTTAAGACATCACGCTCTAACTTATCTTCATATTTCAGACAGTCGCATACCAGACGTTCTTTTTCGTAAATCTTCATCGTGTGATTTCCAAGCGGTATCGTAGTGACACCGATATTCAAAACACTTTCTTCCGTATAATATGGCTGTAACACCGGATAGTCCATCTTGAATCTGGACTTGGAGGTATTCTTATCTACCGCAATGTGCCAGATATATGGTTTCTCTTTCAGATAGCCGTGATAGTACAGTGCGGTTTCCATACAAAGCACTCCGTCGGGAAACAAAACGGCGATCATATCCTCCTGCGACTGCTCACGGAAAGAAATCGCATAATATCCGTTCTTAACACGTTCCAGTTTCCCCTCTTCCACAAACTTTTGAAGCCGGCGGTAATCAACCCCTGCCTCGTACAAATCCGCCGTCTTTGCGACACCGCCTTTTTCTTCAATAATCTGATATACTTTATTTAGTTTTTGCTGCTTTTTTTCCTCTCTGGATACGTTTTCTTTTGCTCCCATATTTTTTCCGCTCCATCCATATTTTAGTGGTACTTTTCTTTCAGTATAAGATTTTTTTGTTTTTTTGTCAATCTGTCTTATATTTAGAATTATATGCTTGATTTTTTGATTTATATGTCTTATTATATGGTTAAGACAACTATTTTTGTCGTTTTAGATGATATGAGGTGAAAATATGAGTGAGTTTTCTTCTGTAAGAAAAAATCCGTCCAGACAGACTTGCGAGGACATGATCAAACGGATCTTAATGACCGAGGTTTTAGAAAAAGGAACAAACCAGCACTTTAAGCAGGCTTCCGACTTCATGGGATATTTTGAATCCCTCTACCCTGCTTCCGACAGTCTTACCAAACAGGTTCAACGTGCGATCAAATCCATGAATATGCCAAAGGATTCCCGCGGCTATTTCATTATTAATAAGACAACGGAACAACTGGAGCAGGAAAATGATCTGCGGTTTCTTTTTCAAAAGGCAAATCCCTCTCTGGATACGTTAGACGACTGTGAGACGCTCTTTTTGAAAGTGAATCCTGTGATTTGTTCTTTTTTGATGACTTCTATTCAGAATGCGGTTACCTTTCGGGAAAAGTATGTTACGATGATACAGACTTCTGACGGAATCCTGTTCTTTACGAAAAACAGACAGACTTTAAGTACTTTATTGAAGAGCTTAATGCCTGAAGATTAAGGTTGTATTCTCGTGTTTACAAACATCTTTTGATGTATTCTGACATTTTATGGTTTTTCTTTCTATGTCTTTTTAATATCAAAAAGACAATTATCATTGTTGATAATTGTCCTTTTTGTTATCCTTTCCTTTTAAAGTTGTTCCAATTCGGAAATTTTGTCTTTCTTCTGTACTTTCTGGTATCTTTAATGGTCTTATATCTTCCGTCTAACTTCGGGTTCTTTCCCGATATGCGGATTTTTCTTAATTGGAAGTTTCCCGCAAAATATTTTGAGGCTGCAAGGATCAGCAATGCGATAACTGCTATGATGACGATAATCGTGATTACCGTTCCCCGGATAAACAAGGTCTTACTGCCGCTTTTGCTGTCCTTTGTGTTATCAAACGGAAAGGTCTCCGGCTTTTGTCCCGTGATGATGATATCCGCACCGCCGACCTGATGTCCCGCATAAGTATATTCTAATCTTCCTGCAATCTTCTCGGTTGCATTTTCGGTACTGAGTTTTATCTCTGCCTGTTCAAAGGATACATTCTTAGGAAGAACGATTCCTCCATTTTTATCTATGGATACAAACGCATCTTTTGTCTGTAAGCTCTCACTCTTGTTTAACTTCTCATCTGTATACTCTTTTTCGTTTTCCTGTATGGATAACATCTGGAAGTTATCAAAGCAATAATTGAGCAATGTCGTGGTATCTACATAGTGGTTTGGCTTGTCCGTATTCATAACAACACACACCAGCGACATTCCGTCACGCTCCGCATAAGTAACCAGCGTATTGTTCGCGGCATTTGTATATCCTGTTTTTCCTCCGGTACAGCCGTCGTATAAATATTTTCTCGTTTTCAACGGATACAGCATAGCGTGATGGTTTTGTAAGATCGTCTCATCTTCATGTTTGTTTGTCGGCGGTATCACGTAACGTCCTGTTCCCGTAATGATACGGAAGGTTTCATTTTTGTACGCCGCCGAGGATATCAATGCCATATCTCTTGCCGTCGTATAATGCTCCTCATCGGGAAGTCCGTTTGTATTATGGAAATGCGTGTTTTTACATCCCAGTTCCTGTGCTTTCCGGTTCATCATGCTGACGAATTTTTCTTCCGTTCCGCCCACATGTTCGGCAATCGCATAAGCACATTCATTTGCCGATTCCAGCATCATACCGTAAAGACATTGTTCTAACGTCATCTGCTCTCCCAAGTCCCTTGAGATATGTGATGTATTTCCCTCATTCTTATAAACGGCATCCGCCGAAAAGGTAACCGTTTCATCTATTTTGCAATTATCCAACGCGACCAACGCCGTCATTATTTTTGTGATACTTGCAGGATAATGAACCTCATCTGCGTTCTTTTCGTAGAGAACCGCTCCCGTATTCATCTCCATTACAATCGCATTGGGTGTCGGAATGTCCGGCTCCTGCGGCCAATACTCACTTTCCGCATGAACGGGCACGGTACCTATCTGAACTGCCATTGCCATGCCGAGCATGAGCGCTAACAGGTTCTTTCTCTTTTTTTTCATTCTTTTTCTCCTAGATTTTCCTCATATTTTTATACCAATTATTAGTATAATCGGCTTGTCTGCTCGTTGCAACTATAAAATTTAAAGATTGTCACTTTTATTTCACGGTCTTTTCATGTAAAATAGATAGGAAGAAAAAAAGGAGCAATGATCATGAGACTTAGAAATATTCCGGGTGCAGACGAAGCGATCGCTTCCAGCCCATATTGTATACAATCACCGGCAGACCGGAAAGGTCACTGGACAGAAGTTTTTGAAAACGACCACCCGATCCATATTGAAATCGGTATGGGAAAAGGGCAGTTTTTGACACAACTGGCAAAGCAGAATCCGAACATCAATTATATCGGTATTGAACGCTATTCTTCCGTTTTGCTCCGTGCTTTGCAAAAGATGGAAGAAGAACCGCTTTCCAATATTAAGTTCTTATGTATTGATGCAGCAACCATCACCGATATTTTTGCAAAGGATGAAGTTGACAAGATCTATCTGAACTTTTCCGATCCGTGGCCAAAAGACCGCCACGCAAAACGCCGCCTGACAAGCCGTCAGTTTTTTGCCCGCTACAATGATATTTTAAAGCCGCAGGGAAGAGTGGAATTTAAGACGGATAACCACGATTTATTTACCTTTTCACTGGAGGAGGTAGAAGAAGCGGGATGGCAGCTTGAGGCGCACACGTTTGACCTTCACCATGATGACGTTTTAAATGAAGGCAATATTATGACAGAGTACGAAGAAAAATTTTCTTCTTTGGGCAATCCGATCCACAAACTGATTGCCTATCGCTAGAGGAGGTTTTTTATGAAACATTACAAAACAGCTATTTTTGATCTGGACGGAACCTTATTAGATACACTGGCGGACTTGACTGCTGCCGTAAATCATACTTTAACACAATTTCACTATCCGACACATTCTACGGAAGAAGTACGGGGATTTGTGGGAAACGGTCTGCACAAATTGATGGAACGCTCGATCCCGAACGGTT
>CAKRJK010000148.1 GCA_934351705.1 uncultured Lachnospiraceae bacterium | reverse complement strand
GCAAACGACAATGTGGATTTATCCGTAAGAAAAGGAGAGATTTTATCTGTCTTAGGAGAAAACGGAAGTGGAAAAACTACATTGATGAACATGATCTCGGGAATTTATTTTCCGGATGAGGGACACATTTGTGTCAATGGTGAGGAAGTAACAATTTGTTCTCCGAAGGACTCTTTTGATCTTGGAATCGGAATGATCCATCAGCATTTTAAACTGGTTGAGGTATTGACAGCAGCAGAAAACATTATTTTGGGATTAGAGGGAAAAAGCGTTCTGAATATGAAAAAAGTAATCGATGATATTCAGAAAGTAACAGAAACCTATGGATTCGAGATGGATCCGAACCAGAAGATTTACGATATGTCCGTTTCACAGAAACAGACAGTCGAGATTGTAAAAATGTTATACCGGGGCGCGGACATTTTGATTTTGGACGAGCCGACGGCAGTACTTACACCGCAGGAAACGCAAAAATTATTTACGGTGCTCCGCAATATGCGTGACAGCGGAAAATCAATTATTATCATTACCCATAAACTTCATGAAGTATTGTCTTTATCAGACCGTGTTTCGGTACTGAGAAAAGGTAAGTATATAGGAACCGTAGAGACAAAAGACGCAACGGCAGAATCGTTGACAGAGATGATGGTCGGAGAAAAGATCAGTCTTGATATCGAAAGATTAGATCCGGTCAATCCGACAAAACGTCTTACGGTAAAAGATCTGAACTGCATCAACAAAGAAGGCATTCAGACATTGTCCAATGTATCTTTGGAAGCATACAGCGGAGAGATTTTAGGAATTGCGGGAATCGCAGGAAGCGGTCAGAAAGAGCTGTTGGAGGCAATCGCAGGATTACAGCCGACAGAATCCGGTGAGATCACGTATCTGATGAAAGACGGAGAGAAAAAAGATTTGTTGTCCATGAAACCTGCGGACATTAAGAATCTTGGTATCGCGCTTTCCTTTGTCCCGGAGGATCGTCTCGGAATGGGACTGGTCGGTTCTATGGGAATGACAGGAAACATGATGCTTCGCGGCTACAATGAGGGAAGAGGAATTTTCACCAACCGCAAAGAGCCAAAAGAACTGGCAGAGAAGATCGTAGATCAGCTTCAGGTATCGACACCGAGTGTCAGCACTCCGGTCAGCCGTCTTTCGGGCGGTAACGTACAAAAGGTTCTGGTCGGAAGAGAAATCGCGGCAGAACCTACCGTATTGATGGTAGCGTATCCGGTACGAGGTCTGGACATCAACTCCTCACTTACCATCTATGATCTGTTGAATGAACAGAAGAAGAACGGCGTGGCAGTAATCTGCGTGGGAGAGGATCTGGATGTATTATTGGAACTCTGCGACAAGATTCTGGTACTTTGCGGCGGTAAAGTATCCGGTGTTGTGGATGCGAGAAGCGCAACAAAAGAGCAGATAGGTTTATTGATGACGAAAGAAGAGGAGGTAACCGCGTAATGGCAAGTGAAAAACAGAGTACAAAAAAAGAACCGCTTGTGCATATTTCCAAGCGGGATACCATCGGACGGGGCAGAGCATGGGGCATTCGTCTGATAGCGGTTATTTTAGCGTTGGTTGTGTGCGGACTTGTAATCTTCGGACTTACCAAATTAAATCCGTTGGGAGTATACAGTTCCATTATTGACGGAGCGATTGGTACAGAGCGAAGAATGTGGATGACGATCCGTGATACGATGGTGCTTCTTTGTATCGCAGTCGGTCTGACACCGGCATTTAAAATGCGATTTTGGAATATCGGGGCAGAGGGACAGATTTTAGTAGGCGGTGCTGCCTCAGCGGCAATCATGATTTACTTGGGAGAGAGCATGTCGGGCTTTGGCTTGATTCTTCTCATGCTGGTTGCAGGTCTTGTGGCAGGTATGATCTGGGGATTGATTCCTGCAATCTTTAAAGCACTGCTCAACACGAACGAGACATTGTTCACTTTGATGATGAACTATGTGGCAATGCAGATCGTAACATTCTGTATTGTTTTCTGGGAGAGTCCGAAAGGCTCTAATACAGTCGGTATCATCAATTCCGCATCCAAAGCGGGCTGGCTTCCGGCGTTGGGAGAGTGGACTTACGGATGGAATGTCATTTTAGTATTGCTGATCACTTTGGGAATGCACATTTACTTAAAATACAGCAAACAGGGATATGAGATTGCGGTTGTCGGAGAAAGCGAAAATACAGCACTCTATGCCGGTATCAATGTAAAAAAAGTGATTATGAGAACGATGGCAATCTCCGGTGCGATCTGCGGTGTTGCAGGTTTTGTCATTGTCAGCGGTGCAAGCCATACGATTTCTACAAGTACGGCGGGCGGTCGTGGATTTACCGCGATTATCGTGGCTTGGATGTCCAAGTTTAATGCACTGGGAATGATTTTAGTTTCTTTCCTTTTGGTATTTATGGAAAAAGGTTCTGTTCAGATTGCATCTCAGTTCAGCCTGAATGAGAATGCATCGGAAGTTGTTACGGGAATTATTTTATTCTTCCTAATCGGATGTGAATTTTTTATCAATTATAAAGTAGAGTTGAGAAAAAGACAGAAGGAGGCGAAATAAATGACAATATTAATTATTTTTCTTCAAAAAGCAATCGGACAGGGAGTAGGAATGCTCTTTGGTGCAACCGGTGAAATTATCACAGAAAAATCGGGAAATCTGAATCTTGGTATTCCGGGTATGATGTATATGGGCGGTATTGCCGGATTGATGGGAGCTTTCTTTTATGAGAAATCTGCCTCAAATCCAAACGGATTTGTCGGACTGTTGGTTTCTTTGTTATGTGCAATCCTCTGTGCGGGATTGGGCGGATTGATTTACAGTGTTTTGACCATTACATTGCGCGCAAACCAGAATGTTGCAGGTCTGGCACTTACTACATTCGGTGTAGGTTTCGGTAACTTCTTCGGAGGTTCTATCTCAAAATTGGCAGGCGGTGTAGGACAGATTTCCGTTAAGACAACGGCAGAGGCATATCGGGCAACGATTCCGTTGTTATCCGATATTCCGGTAATCGGAAAAGTGTTGTTTTCTTATGGATTTTTGACATATCTGTCTGTAATACTTGCAGTTTTAGCATCATGGTTTTTGAATAAGACAAGACAGGGATTGAATTTAAGAGCGGTCGGTGAAAGTCCTGCAACGGCAGACGCAGCGGGAATCAACGTCACCAAATACAAATATCTTGCAACCTGCATCGGTGGCGGTATTGCCGGAATGGGTGGATTGTATTTTGTTATGGAATACTTAGGCGGAACATGGACAAACAATGGTTTCGGTGATCGCGGATGGCTGGCAATCGCACTGGTTATCTTTGCACTCTGGAAACCGGTCAATGCAATCTGGGGTTCTTTCCTTTTCGGAGCATTATACATCTTGTATCTGTATATTCCGGGATTGACAAGAAGTGCCCAGGAGGTATTTAAAATGCTTCCGTATCTGGTAACGATTATTGTTTTGATTATCACGAGTTTCCGTAAAAAACGTGAAAATCAGCCTCCAGCAAGTTTGGGATTGTCTTATTTTAGAGAAGAACGGTAGAAAATAGGAAATTAGTACCAATTTATAAAGAATTTTTTGAAACGATATTGACATTTTTTTGAAATAATAGTACTCTTGATACAGAAACAGAAAACATTCTACCAAGATACAACATTAAGTGTTTATGTTTAAGGAGGAGCAAAAACTATTATGAAGAAGATGGGGAAATTAGCAGCATGTCTTACATTGCTGGCAGCAATCACTGTATCAACCGTAGTATCAGGAAACGTTGTAAACGCAGCAGAAAGTAATGGGGTAAAAGAGTATACAACGTCATGTGATATGGCACAATTTATTTATCAGGGATATTACCACTGTGATACAGGAGTGAATCCGGATTCTAACGGACCAATCGCAATCGCACCTGCAAAATTAATTCAGAAGAATTCAGCAGGAAAAGTAACAGAGAAAAAAGTTTATATCGTAGGTTTGGCAGGAACAGAGTTCATGTTTAATGAGCCAAGAGGGGTTATCACAGACTTACAGGTTGGTTTTGAAAAAGACAACTTCTACATCAGAGAGATCCGTAAAGTTGTTACAAGAAACGTACCAAAAGGAGCTAACGTAATCTTTACAGGACACAGCTTAGGCGGTATGGTAGCACAGCAGGCATCCGGCGATTTAGTATTAAAAGCACGTTACAATATCATCAATACAATCTCATTCGGTTCTCCGTTGATCAATCCGGTCGGCAGAGAAGGACAGGTAAAACGTTTGGGAGATACAGCAGACATTGTACCATATATGAGTGCACAGACAATGCTTCGTCCAATCCATCAGATCGCAGGTCTGAACAGAGAAGACGGTGGATACGGCAAAGATTTCGCACAGGCACATATGCGTAGCTACTTGCGTACAGACGTATGGGGTGATTATGATGTACTCGGTGTAAAAGGCGGAAATGCAAAAATCTTGATTGATGAATCACAAATTGAGTCTTACGGAGCATACATCATTCCATTATTAAAAGATTTACCAAGAATCGATTTAAGTTTCTGGAGCTAATCAGAATCAAAAATTACAATTTTTAAGTGAAGCAAGTAGAATGTTTTGTTTATCAAAAAATAGTAAAAGCTAATAGAGCCGCGGTATCAGAAAAGTAAACTGATACTGCGGCTATATTTTGGGCTCTATGTCAAGTGTTGGGGTGTGATTCTTTGAATCACGCCCCATTACTTGATTTGGAGCTGTTTTTATATTTGA
>CAKRJK010000147.1 GCA_934351705.1 uncultured Lachnospiraceae bacterium | reverse complement strand
GCAGAGAGCCGCGAGAAGATGTTGGATAAGATCGAGCGGATCGACAAACCGATGGAAGAAAATGCGGACATGAAGATCAAATTAGAGCCGAACATCACAAGCGGAAATGATGTGCTTACGGTGGAGGGATTGTCCAAAGCCTACGGAGAGAACAGCCTTTTTGAAAACATCGGATTTGAGATAAAAAGAGGCGAGCGGATCGCATTGATCGGTGATAACGGAACGGGAAAGACAACGATTTTAAAGATTTTAAACGGCATGGTGCAGGAGGATGCGGGAGAAATCCGTCTCGGCAGCAATGTGTTTATCGGTTATTATGATCAGGAACATCAGGTGCTCCATGCGGATAAGACCTTGTTTGAAGAGATCAGCGACGCGTATCCGAACTTAAACAATACGCAGGTGCGGAATACGCTGGCGGCATTTTTGTTTACCGATGAGGATGTGTTCAAACGGATCAAAGATCTGAGCGGCGGCGAGAGAGGACGCGTTTCCCTTGCAAAGTTAATGCTCGGAAAGGCGAATTTTCTGATATTGGATGAGCCGACAAACCATTTAGACATCATATCCAAAGAAGTCTTAGAGTCAGCGTTGAACCAGTATACGGGAACGGTACTGTTTGTGTCGCATGACCGTTACTTTATCAATAAAACCGCAACAAGAATTCTGGATCTGACAGACAAAAAGCTGGTCAACTACATCGGAAACTACGACTATTATCTGGAAAAAAAGGAAACGGTCGAAGCGGTCTACGGTGTCAAAGAAGAGAGTGTTTCCAAGTCCGCAGAGGTCACGGAGAACAAGACAGACTGGCAAAAACAGAAACAGGAGCAGGCAAGACTCAGAAAAATTGCAAACGAATTGAAAAAAAACGAGGAGGCAATCGAAAAACTGGAGACCAAAATCGCAGAAATCGACGAGGAATGTCTAAAGCCTGAGATTGTCACAAATTCCGCAAGGCTCAATGAACTTGCGGCGGAGAGAGAAAAGTATTCGCAGGAATTAGAGGTACTTTATGAGAAGTGGGAAAGCCTGTCGGAAGATAGTTAAATTTTTGTCACATTGACAGTCGAAATAAAAATGTTTATAATATTCGTAGTTGACTTTAGGGAGGACACAAAGTGGAAAAGGAAATTTCACAGGCAGTCATTAGACGAATGCCAAGATATTATAGATATTTAGGAGATATGCTTGACGAGGGCATAGAGCGTGTATCATCTAATGAACTGAGTACCAGAATGAATGTGACAGCGTCACAGATTCGTCAGGATTTGAACAATTTCGGCGGATTTGGACAACAGGGATATGGCTATAACGTCAAATTCCTCTATGAAGAAATCGGTAAGATTTTAGGCGTAAATCAAAGACACAATATTATTGTGATAGGAGCCGGTAATTTAGGTCAGGCACTTGCAAATTATGTAAAGTTTGAAAAACTGGGATTTGTGATCATCGCATTGTTTGATGTCAACCCGGAATTACAGGGAAAAGACATCCGAGGAATCAAGATTCATATGTTGGATGAACTGGAAGAGTTCATCGAGAACAATGAGGTGGATATTGCGGCACTGACCATGCCAAAAAGCAAGGCAGACTCCGTTGCACAGCGTGTAGTTGCTTCGGGAGTCCACGCAATTTGGAATTTTGCACATGTGGATCTGAAACTGGACGAAGATGATGTCGTGGTAGAAAACGTACATTTATCAGACAGTCTGATGCAGCTTTCTTATAATATTGTGAGCAATCAGACAAAAAAAGAAAAATAGAATTCGGGTGAATTTATGAAAGATCGGGAATATTTCAAGGGTGCTTTATCCGATAAGAAAGTTCCGATATTGATATTGGATCAAAAATGGCACCGCCTGTTTGCGATTCACGGAAAGACAGAAGAGATCAAAGAATATGAGGAGGAGCTGAACCGTCTGTTGGCAAGACAGGGGCAGGCAAATCAAGACATTAAAGACTTAAAGAAAGTCAAGAACAATCTAATGGACAGTATTGTTGCCAATATGGAGGGCAGGGATGAGGAAAAGGCAGATCCTTTACTCACCAAGAAGATGGAAGAAAATCGTAGGCTAATCAACGAAGTCAACGAAAAAATAGAAGCCTGCGAAGACGAACTTTTAGAACTTCCGAGGCAGATAAAGAGTGTGAACGGAGATTTAATGCTTGCCAGTATGGCATTTTGCTACGAAAAGCTCCGCACCAACAACGAAGAGATTGAAGAGATTACCGACTGGATTAAACAGGTAAGGATTGACCTAAAAAAGAATATTATCAAAAAACAGAACCGTGAGATAAACAGTAAGGAAATGTATTCCTATATGCATGATATTTTTGGACCACAGATTATTGATATTTTCGATTTAAAACAGGACGAACAGGAAACCGAGAGTGATGAATCCGAAGGGAAAGACGCTTTACCATAACGGTAAAGCGTTATTTGTATCAAAGAAGAAAGCCTAAGAGGATAAAAATATGCAGTATCTTTTCAATGCAAAAGAAATGAAACAGGCAGACAGCAACACCATCGAGCATTTTAGAATGCCGTCGCTTGTCCTGATGGAACGGGCGGCGTTAAAAACAGTCGATGTGATCGAAGAATACGGGTTAGATACCGCAAAGGTACTCATTGTATGCGGCTGCGGAAATAACGGCGGTGACGGTATGGCGATCGCAAGACTGCTTTGGCAGAAAAATGTAAAAGTCACCGTATGCCTGTTGGGGGATTATGAGAAATGTTCCAAAGAGACAAAGCATCAGTATGACATCTTAACGGCATACGGGATTGAGATAGAGCATGAGATCAGACAGGAGCCATACACGCTGGTGATCGATGCGATCTTTGGCATTGGTTTATCCAGAGACATTGAGGGTGACTATAAAGAGGCAATCGAAAGTCTCAATGCAATGGAGGCTGCAAAGCTCGCAGTAGACATTCCCTCCGGTATCCATGCGGACAGCGGAAAAGTGATGGGGTGTTGCTTTTTTGCGGAACACACGGTAACATTTGCATATAATAAGTTAGGGCTGACGCTCTTTCCGGGAGCAAAAGCGGCAGGGAAAGTCACGGTTGCCGACATCGGAATCACGGAGGACAGCCTGCTCGGAAAAGAGGCACAGGTGGTTGCGTTAGATAAAAGCGACCTTAGCAGACTGCCGAAAAGAGAGCCGGATTCCAACAAGGGAAGCTATGGCAGAGTGCTTGTGATTGCGGGCAGCGAACAGATGGCAGGAGCGGCATATTTTGCGGCGAAAGCAGCTTTTTTTACCGGCTGCGGACTGGTCAGAGTGCTGACGCACGAAAAAAACAAAACCATGATCAATACAAATCTGCCGGAGGCAATCGTGCAGACTTATGACGGCAAAAAGCAGGAAAAAGAAGAATGGGTAAAAGCGATGAACTGGGCAGATGTCATCGTGATCGGACCGGGACTCGGTCAGAGTACCTTTTCCGGGCAGCTTTTAAAGCTGACCTTGCAGACTGCTTCGGTGCCGGTCGTGTTGGACGCAGATGCGTTAAATCTGCTCGCAAAAGAAAAAGAAGTGCTGAAAAGACCGCATACCGATCTGATCTTAACACCGCATCTTGGCGAGATGGCAAGACTGATCGACATGCCGGTTGATTATATCAAAAAGAACCTGATCCTCACAGCGGAGGAGTTTGCAAGAGAGTACAATGTAATCTGTGTACTCAAAGATGCGAGAAGCGTGGTCAGCATTCCGTACGGAAGAACCTATGTTAATCTTTCGGGCAATCAGGGAATGTCGACAGCGGGAAGCGGAGATGTGTTAAGCGGAATGATCGGAGGACTTCTGGCGCAGGGAGAGACATCCGAGACGGCAGCCTCACTCGGTGTTTACCTGCACGGGTGTGCGGGTGATGCGGCGGCGAAGGAGAACGGCTGCTACAGTCTTACGGCAAGCGATATTTTAACTGGAATTAAAGAGGTAACAAAATGAAAGATGACAGAGTATACAAAAGGGCTTATGCAAAAATTGATTTAGATGCAATCCGATACAATATGGAGAGCATTCACAAAGCATTGAAACCGGACACACAGGTGATGGCGGTGATCAAGACGGACGGCTACGGTCACGGAGCGACTCCGATTGCAAGAGAAATCGAGAGCCTGCCGTATCTTTACGGATTTGCGGTTGCAACGGAAGAGGAGGGCATGAGCCTGCGGCACAACGGGATCACAAAACCGATTCTTGTACTGGGTTACAGTTTTACGGATTCGTACAAGGAAATGTTAGAGCATGACATTATCCCGGCTGTTTTTTCCTATGAATCCGCAAAGAAATTGTCGGATGTGGCAGTTCAGATGAACAAAGAGGCTGTGATACATATCAAGCTGGACACAGGGATGAGCAGGATCGGTTATCAGATTACCGAGGAGAGTGCGGATGAGATTTTAAAAATCAGCAAACTTCCGAATATAAAGATCGAGGGAATCTTTACCCACTTTGCAAAAGCGGATGAGACAGAGAGAGATTTCACCTATCATCAGATGCAGCTTTTTGAGAAGATGACAGAGATGTTAAAAGAACGCGGGGTTGAGATTCCGAAAAAGCATTGTTCCAACAGTGCGGGAATTATGGATTTTTCCGAGGCGAATATGGACATTGTGCGGGCGGGAATCATCCTATACGGATTGCTGCCGTCCGATGAGGTAGATAAAGACGCCGTACCGCTCCGTCCGGTGATGGAACTCAAATCACGGGTGATTCATGTCAAAACACTGGAAGCGGGCAGAAGTATCAGCTACGGCGGACTTTACACCACAACAAAGGA
>CAKRJK010000146.1 GCA_934351705.1 uncultured Lachnospiraceae bacterium | reverse complement strand
AGTGGAAACAGCAGGATGAGGATGTATTATCCTATGCATTGTTCCCACAGGTAGCAACAGAGTTCTTCAAATACCGCGAAGCACAGCAGACCAAAGTAGACCAGAACATTGCAGATACAAAGAACGGAGCATATCCTGTATAGTATCCGGCATGATAATGTCTAAAAATTAACAATTAATGAGTGTGTGTTCTCACTCATCATAAGACCGCAGTATCAGATTTGACACCTACGTGTCGCAATCAGTCTGATACTGCGGTTGTGTTTTGCAAAAATCCCACATCAATTTTTTTGTGGACAATCCCCCGAAAGATTGCTATGATTAAAGTAGTTGGAAAAGAAGGTATCAAGAACATCTTACAATAAGAGAAAGGTAACACATGAAGCTATATGAGATTGCAGAGGGGGAAACAATACAGATTATAGCCAGTATGGGAAAGCAGACATTTGAGTATGACACTGTAATAGAGTTATGTAAAGAGGGAGTTGTTTTTGTAAATCCAATACGTCACGAAGGACAGCTGTTAAATTTTGAAGGAGAACAGCTTCAGATTAGTGTACATTATTTATTGGATGGTTGTAAACCGATGGTGTGGGAGGCGTGTGTGATACGCTATTTACAGACAAAGACGCAGAAATATCATGCCATCATCTGTAAACATGACGGTAAGAAATGTAACAGGAGAGGAGCCTTCCGGCAGTATGTCGGCATTGCGGGTTCGCTTATGCTCGACAGTACCAGGAGCAGACATCCTGTTATGGTCAAAAATATCAGTACAACAGGAATTTCTTTTTTGATAGAATCCGGCGATATGAGCATTCAGGACATCGGTGCGTTCACGCTGACTTTTGAGGATCGTGCCAATCATCTGAACATTCAGGTTCAGGGAAAGGCGGTGCGTGAAGAACAGGTGGATGAAAACCGCAAGATTTTCGGTGCAGTGATTACGGATTGCAATATCGACGTCGAGCATTATGTCATGCTCAAGCAAAAGCAGGATATATCAAGAAAGCAGGGAAAATGAGAAGAATATGATGAAACGTGTAGGAAGTAGAAATGAATAGAAACAGTAACGATTTAAGCAATCGAATCAATGAAGCGTACAGCAGTCTGAGCAAAGGGCAGAAACTATTGGCTGCCTATATTACAGACAATTATGATAAAGCAGTCTTTTTGACAGCGGCAAAACTAGGCAAAGTAGTCGGAGTCAGCGAGTCCACCGTTGTCCGTTTCGCAACACATTTAGGATACAAGGGGTATCCCGAATTTCAAAAAGCATTGGAGGAATTGGTCCGCAACAAATTGAACTCCGTTCAGAGAATGGAAGTTGCATACGGACGTATCTCTCAATCCAAGATTTTAGAATCTGTTTTGCAGTCCGATGCGGAACGGATCAAGGACACCCTGAACAAAATTGACGATAACGCATTTGAAATGGCGGTTGATACCATTTTAAACGCAAAAAGAATTTATATTGTGGGAATCCGCAGTTGTGCACCGCTTGCCGGATTTCTTGCATTTTATTTGAATATGATGTTTGATGATGTGCGTCTGCTTTCCACGAACAGTTCCAGTGAATTGTTTGAGCAGATGGTGCGTATCAGCAAGGAAGATGTCATTATCGGAATCAGTTTTCCGAGATATTCCATGCGGACCTTAAAAGCAATGGAGTTTGCAAACAATCGGAGTGCGAAGGTAATCACGATTACCGACAGCGTACATTCCCCGATGAATCTGTATTCCTCCTGCAACCTGATTGCAAAAAGCGATATGGCATCTATCGTAGATTCCCTTGTCGCACCGCTGTCCGTCATCAACGCTTTGATTGTGGCCCTCTGTATGAAAAAGCAGAGCGAGGTAGTCAACACCTTAGAAATGTTAGAGGACATCTGGGACGAGTATCAGGTCTATGAAAATGACGAGATCAATTATATAGATGATTCCATGAAAATGCGTTATGCAAAATTAGGGGAAAATGATGAGTAAAGTAATGGTAATTGGCGGTGGAGCAGCCGGAATGTTTGCAGCACTCAGTGCTGCGCAGGCAGGTCATACCGTCACTATTTTTGAAAAAAATGAGAAGCTTGGTAAAAAAATATATATCACGGGAAAAGGCAGATGTAATCTGACCAACGCCTGTGACACGGATGACATTTTTTCTAATATTCCGAGAAATGCAAAATTCTTATACAGTGCCATTTACACCTATGATAATTTCCGGGTGATTGATTTCTTTGAGCGAAACGGAATGCCAACCAAAACAGAACGCGGAAACCGTGTTTTTCCTGTCTCGGACCATTCCTCCGATGTCATCGCCGCATTGCAGCGGGCACTGGAAAAAGCAGGCGTTCAGATTTATTTTCACGCAAAAGTGAAGGAAATCCTGTCAAAAGACGGAAAAATCATCGGTTTAACCACGGAAAACGGCGAAAAATACTATGCAGATGCAATAATTCTTGCAACAGGAGGCAAGTCCTATCCGACAACCGGCTCAACCGGAGACGGATACACTTTTGCCGAAAAATTAGGACACACCATCGAACCGTTATCTCCGGCACTCGTTCCGCTGACCGTCAATGAAGCCTATTGTATGCAGATGCAGGGACTTTCCCTAAAAAACGTCAAAGCCGAAATCCGTGACGGCAAACGGGTGCTGTATGACGAATTCGGCGAAATGCTGTTTACACATTTCGGTGTCAGCGGACCTTTGATTCTCAGTGCGAGCAGCGTAGTGGGCGATGTCTTAAAAAAACAGAACTTACAGCTTTGCATCGACTTAAAACCGGCACTCAGCGAAGAGCAGTTAGATGCACGCATTCTGCGGGATTTTGAGGCAAACAAGAACCGCTGCTTTAAAAACGTCTTAAACGGTCTGTTACCGTCAAAGATGATTCCGGTTGTCATTGAACTGAGCGAAATCCGGCCGGAGAAAAAGATTAACGAAATCACAAAACAGGAACGCACACAGCTTGTAAAACTTCTCAAGAATTTCCCGATGACATTAACGGGATTTCGGGATTTCAAAGAAGCAATCATTACAAGAGGCGGCGTCCGTGTAAAAGAAGTGAATCCGTCCACAATGGAATCAAAACTGGTAAAAGGCCTTTATTTTGCGGGCGAACTATTGGATGTTGACGCCTACACCGGAGGATTTAATTTACAGATTGCATGGTCAACCGGTTATTTGGCGGGAAGCAGTATAGAATAATAGGAAATACATGTTAGGAGGACTTATGAGTTTTAATATCGCGATTGACGGTCCGGCGGGAGCCGGCAAAAGCACCATTGCAAAAAAGGTTGCAAAAGAACTTGGATTTATCTATGTAGATACCGGAGCAATGTATCGTGCGATGGCACTTTGTTTTTTGGAAAATAACATTGCAAAAGAAGATGAGCAGGCAGTCAGCAAAGCCGCACAGTCCGCAGACATTACCATCCGCTACGACAACGGCGAGCAGCAGGTATTGTTAAACGGGGAAAACGTCACAAACCGGCTCAGAAAAGAGGAAGTCGGCAACACGGCATCGGTCACAAGCACTTACACTGCGGTGCGTCAAAAATTAGTTGAATTACAACAGCAGCTTGCAAAAAAAGAAAATGTCATCATGGACGGAAGAGACATCGGTACCGTGGTACTCCCACAGGCACAGGTCAAGATTTATCTGACCGCAAGTGTAGAAACCAGAGCAAAAAGACGTTATGACGAGCTGGTACAAAAGGGTGCGGACTGCGACATCAAAGAAATCGAGAAAGATATTGCCGAGCGTGATTACCGGGATATGCACCGCGAAAATTCCCCGTTAAAACAGGCAGAGGATGCCGTTTTGATTGATTCCTCCGACATGGGAATCGAGGAAGTGGTCCACAGTATTATTACCATTTATGAGGAACGCAGATAATGAAACACGTAAAACTTGCAAAAAGTGCGGGATTTTGCTTCGGAGTAAAACGTGCCGTCAACAAAGTATATGAAGAAATCCAAAAAGGAAATCATCCGATCTACACTTACGGGCCGATCATCCATAACGAAGAAGTGGTCAGGGATTTAGAGTCCAAGGGCGTAAAAGTGTTGGAGAATTCAGAACACATTGAACAATTCCCGAAAGGAACGGTCATCATCCGTTCACACGGCGTCGGAAAAGAGGTCTATGACCGGTTAGAAGAACACGGATTTACAATCGAGGACGCAACCTGTCCGTTTGTGTTAAAAATACATCGTATCGTGGAGGAACACTCAAAATCAGGGGAACACATTCTGATCATCGGAGACAGCAGCCATCCCGAAGTGGAGGGAATCAAAGGCTGGTGCGAAGGAGATTCACTCACAGTTCTTAAAACAAAAGAAGAAGCGGAAAAATTTTCCCTAAAAGAGAAACAAAAGGTATGTATTGTATCACAAACGACATTTAACTACAAGAAATTTCAAGAATTAGTTGAAATTATTCAAAAAAAAGGTTATGATATAATTGTTTTAAATACAATCTGCAATGCGACAGAAGAACGCCAGACAGAAGCACGCGAAGTAGCCGGGGCTGCGGATGCGATGATTGTCATCGGCGGGAAGCACAGTTCCAATACGCAGAAGCTATTTGAAATATGTAAAAAGGAATGTGAAAATACTTACTATATACAGACACTAGAGGACTTGGATTTAACAAAATTAGAATCCATTGATAACGTAGGTATTACCGCAGGGGCTTCTACCCCAAATAATATTATTGAGGAGGTTCAAAAGAATGTCAGAAATGAGTTTTGAACAAATGCTAGAAGAATCATTAAAAACAATAAGAAATGGGGAGGTAGTCGAAGGTACAGTTATCGATGTGAAACCGGATGAGATCATCCTGAAT
>CAKRJK010000145.1 GCA_934351705.1 uncultured Lachnospiraceae bacterium | reverse complement strand
TTATTACACTGGTTACCCTGCTCAATATCATCAATAGTATTTCCATGAGCGTTTCCGCAAGGATCAGCCAATACGGAGCAATGCGGGCGGTGGGAATGGACGGACATCAGATCACAAAGATGATTGCGGCGGAAGCATTTGCCTATGCACTGTCCGGCTGCTTTGCCGGTTGCGTCATCGGCTTGCTGCTTTACCGGGGAATGTATCGTATTTTGATATTAGATCATTTTCCGTATGCGGTGTGGAGTTTTCCTGTGATACCGCTTTTCATCATCCTGCTATTTGTTTTTCTTGCGGTGATCTTATCGGTCTATGCTCCTGCAAAGCGTATTCGGGAAATCTCGGTAACAGAGACGATTAATGAGTTATAATTTTGATAGAAAAAGAAATATTGACATGTAAACGGTCGTTCACTATAATAGTAAACGACCGTTTGCTATTTTGAATAGGAGGTGTTGTAATATGAGTGATACAAAAGAGGCAATTTTAATGACAGCGCTTCGTCTTTTTGCGCAGGACGGCTATGAGGCGGTTTCCGTCAGCCAGATTGCGGGAGCATTAGATATGAGCAAGGGAGCATTGTATAAGCATTATCAGAATAAAAGGGATATTTTTGATCACATTGTTGCGAGAATGGAAGAAAGGGATGCAGAGCGGGCAGGCAGTTTTGAACTGCCGGAGGGTACGCTTGAGCAGATGCAAGAAAAGTATCAAAAAGTCTCGTTGGAGCAGTTTTTCAAATACTGTAAGGCACAGTTTGCATATTGGACGGAGGATGAGTTTGCCGCGTCTTTTCGGAAAATGCTGACGCTGGAGCAATTCCGCAGTGAGGAAATGCAGGCATTGTATCAGCAGTATCTGGTGGCGGGACCGGCAGGATATGTGAGCGATCTGTTTCGGGAATCGGGGATTTCAAACCCGAGAGAAAAGGCGGTTCACCTTTATGCAACCATGTTCTTTTTTTACAGCATGTATGACGGAGCGAAGGACAAAAAGAAGACGAAACAGGAATTAGAAAAAATGTTAGAGGAACAGATGAAAAAAATCTATGAAAACGAAACAGGAGAGAAAATATGACAGAGAAAAAATCAGGTGTTTTGGGTGCGGATGAAGAGATTTACCGCCTTGCTAAACAATATGCGAATTATACGCTGGGGAGAGTGTTGTCACAGGACAAGGACAGATACCGCCTAATGACAGCACAGGGAGAGTATTATGCCAAGGTATCGGGAAAATTCCGGTATACCGCCGATAGTATATCGGCATTTCCGACAGTCGGAGATTTTGTTATGGCGGATCATCTTGGAGAAAACGGCATGGCAGTCATCCATAAGCTGCTTCCGAGAAAGAGTGTTTTTATGCGGAAATCAGCGGGAACCAGTCAGACGGAGCAGATGGTTGCCGCGAATATTGACACCGTCTTTTTGTGCATGGCACTGAATCAGGATTTTAATATACGACGTTTGGAACGCTATCTGTCGATGGCATGGGAAAGCGGGGCAACGCCGGTGGTTGTGCTGACAAAGGCAGATTTGTGTGATGATTTGGACGAAAAAAGACTTGCTGTGGCAGATGCGGCGATCGGTGTCGAGATTTTGGAGACATCGGCAGCAGAACAGGCAGGCATTGACAGAGTATGCTCATATATTCAAGAGAACCGGACCGTAGCTTTTATCGGTTCGTCGGGAGTCGGAAAATCAACACTGATCAACTGTCTGCTGGGGGAGGAACGTCTTGCGACCGGAGGATTGCGTAATGATGATAAGGGACGCCACACAACGACTCACAGGGAGGTGTTTACTCTTTCAAACGGAGGAATGGTGATCGACACGCCGGGAATGCGGGAACTCGGAATGTGGGACGCAAAAGAGGGAATCGATCACACATTTTCGGACATTGAGATGCTGGCGGTTCAGTGTCGTTTTCGTAACTGCACGCATACTGCCGAACCGGGATGTGCGGTATGTGAGGCTTTGAGAGACGGGAAACTTTCAAAGGAGCGGGTTTTAGCTTATCGAAAATTGCAGGCAGAGAATACCTATACAAAGGATTCGGTAAGCTATCTTGCAGGAAAAGAGAAGAAATTTAAGGAAATCGCGAAGAAAAACAAAAGTAGAAAGATGTCAGAATTCTAGGTTTAAATGCTTGTGATTGTGTAGTGGATTTGATATAATGTATATAATATATCGGAGAGCGGAAAACAGATAGGGGGAATGCGTTTGAAAGAATGAAGAAAAGTTCATTTTACAAAGTTACTGATTATTATAATTCAAAGAAAGGGAGACAGATGAAGAAGAAAATAAAATTATGTCTAAGTATATGTTTATGTCTGGCAATGTTAATGCCTATCCTGGTTCACAGTCGTGTTTATGCCGACGACGATTCAAATAAGGTCACATTAGATTTTGTGAACGGAAAAATAGGCAGCGGAAAAGTTAGTTATGAGGATAGCTATATATTAACGTTATGTGTGCGTGGATCCGACGGAACATATACGGAGCAGAATATTGACCAGAATAATTTTAAAATTGATTTGAATGAAAAGGATTATTACCTGAAGGCACATGCTATGGCTTCTGCGAGTGCGATGAGATTGTATGTCAATGGAGCCAAATACGATGTGTCACAAGATTCATATTTTAAGTTGGATACGGCACAATATTCGGGAGTACTTCGAATTGAGTTAAAACTGGAAATACCATCGCCACCATCACCACCACAGCCAAGTTACCCGGACGATATTGCGATAGAGGGAACTTTTGACGGATTTGGAATGACGATTTGCTTGAACGCAGAAAGGGTTGGTGTGGAGAGTGCCAATGTCACAGGTATCGGAAAAGGATATGCAACAGGAGATATTGATAACCTGATTAGCATCCAATTAGCATTCGGAGACGGAAATATCGGAACAGTGTCCGTCAACGGAACGCAGATTACACTGCCGGAAGGAACAAAAGATCGAGTAGAATTTACAGTAAAGCCTGCGTCAAAATATACAATAGAAGTAACAAAGAGCAAGGAATCGTCCAACACACCGAGAACAATCATATGGGAATCTGATAAGGATCACAATACAAGCCTTAAGGAAAATGAATTATTAAAAAACGGAAGTATTGAAATTGTGGATATTCAGGATCCAGACGGAAATTCCATAGGCTTAGGTGATGTAAAGCAGGATGTTGATAAGAATAACGGTTGGGCAAGCATATTGCCGGGAAGTAAAGTAATCTTAAAATTAAAACCGAATTACGGATACCAATTAACATCTATTAAAATCAATGACGAGAACTTAACCGCGCGGGAGGATGAATCGACCTTTGAATACATCATGCCGGATACCAATGTTCATATATCCGGAATATTTGAAAAGGTAGATAATACGGTCAATGCAGAGTCACAAAAGATAAAGAGCGGAACAATCGAGCTTGGCGGACAGGAAATTGAGTCCGGTTCTGTTGTCTTATCAGTGAAAGATGTGGCATTAACACAGGATCAGATTGCAAATTTTGAACAAAAAGCCAATGGTTATCAAATATCATCCTATTTAGATATTAAATTGGATCAGATTTTGTATAAGGGAACCAAAAACGATACATGGACAAATAAAATGGAGGTCTTGAACAACGAGGCAACCATTAAACTTCAATTAGAGAAAGAGATTGACGGAACAGAGATTGTGATCGTACACGAGAAGAAGGACGGAACTTATGAAATTATTCCGACAACCTATGATCCACAGACAAAAACGATTACATTTAAAACATCAAGCTTCTCTAATTATGCAATAGCAAGCAAAACAGTCAATCAGGCACCAAATAACAATACGCCGGGTACGATTGGGAACGGAAATGCGAACACAGTTCCAGCAGCGGAAGTAAAACCGGCGGATAGCAGTACGGCACCTAAGACAGGGGATAACAGTCCTATTTATTGGATGATCGCTTTGATCGCGATGGCAGGAATCGGTTGTGCTAGTACGATGAAGAAAAAACATAGTTAGAAAATTGCCCTGCAATGCGGCGGACATAGTATGTGGACGGTGTGTTGCGGGGCGTTTTTGTGGGAGAGAGTGCTACGGTTCAGCGGTCCATTTGGTCTGACTTTCCTCCTGTATAAACATGATTAAAAAGCCAATCAACAGAAGCAGACACGAAAGCCATATGGTGTGCATTCCCAAGGATAAAATAAAAGTACTTCCCAAACCGGCACCTAATGCAAATAGAAAGATAATCTCAAAATAGCGAAGAGCTTTCAAAAGGGTTTGTTTATTACGTGTCTGTTTATATGAGCATAAGGCTTCCATCCCACTTCGTATATTGCCAATGCACATTGTGCTGGCAAACGCATAGCCGTTGACTTTTCGAAATGACTGGACCTGCATGGCACAGGAAAAAGAGACTAACGCATTTGCAATCAGATTTAGTTTTTCGGGAATAAATCCGACAAGAAAGAGCAGCACTATTTCAATCATTATTACAATCTGTCTCCAATGCAAATGTTGAAGATTTTGAAATGATTGCCGGATTAGTGTGGCAACGGCGATTCCAAGTGAAAAGAATAAAATCGGTACAAAGTAATGAAGGGCGTTGTTCCATTTATGGTCAAATATGTTTTGACTAAGGAGAACAATGTTTCCTGTCTGTGCATTTGCGAATACATGTCCTCTTGAAACATAGGTATAAACATCCTGCAAACCGCCCGATACGGATAGCAGGGTAGCAGTAAGAAACGATTCGGACATTTGTCTGTTTGAATGATAACAAAAATTTGAAAGATTCATTTTTCCTCCTAAAGTACTCAGTGATTCATGTAAGGGTAAATGCTCAGGTGCAGTATCGGAAGGTTTTGTCAGT
>CAKRJK010000144.1 GCA_934351705.1 uncultured Lachnospiraceae bacterium | reverse complement strand
TCGCAATGATGTTGGCAGCAAATTCGGATTTTTGCAGGCAAATAATGAATATGCTCACAGAAATGACGAGTTAAAAGAGCGGATGAAAGAATATCTGGATGAACTGCACGAAAATATGGATGAAATGCTAAAGTATGAATAGTGTATAACGGTGTTATTTCCAAATAAAAAAACGTCGTATCAGATTGTCGGTGACACGCTGATACGGCGTTTTTATATTGGTCATTATTTGTTTCGTTTGAAAAGACCTTTTTTCTTTTTGTCCTGTGTTTCGATCGGACCGTGAAGTCCTTTTACCTCGGTAATGTAAAGACCGCTGATAACGGCTTTGACTTCTTTTTTAACAGGAATATTGTCAAAAATAGAAGCTTCGCAGATAAATGTCATTACCTTAGGACCAACCTTTGCCTTTACAATCGGCAATTTGGAATTACGCAATAATGCGTTGGACTGCTCAATTACAACAGATGGCAGACCGGAATCTTTTAATCGCATTTTCTTTTTGTCTATGATTAGCATGGACACTGTCTGTGCCATAGCAGCAACCTGCTCGCTTTGCTCTTCCTGACGTTTCTGTGCTTTCTTTCCTAAAAAATAAAGAACAATGGTAGCGACTAAGAGAACTGCCGCAATTACAATTAATACAATTGTCAATGGACTCAAAATTGTTACCTCCCTTTTCTCAAGTACGAATAACATTGTATCATTGATTTTCAGAAAAAGCAATATGAGAAATCTTTGTTAAAATTAAGTGAATCCTCTTTTTTTTTCGCAGAGAATGTGGTATCTTTAATAAATATAAAGCAGCATTATATAATAAAGAGAGGACAACGATTATGAAGAAAAAAATCATGGCATTTCTTTTATGCACATGTACCGCAGTCAGCTTGTTCGGGTGCGGCAGTACAAAAGCGAGCCAGTTAGTGGAACTGGGAGATTACAAGAATCTTGAAATAGACGTAGATGCAGAGTATGAGATAAAAGATAACAGCACACAAGAGATGATTGAAGAGTTCTTTTTGACGGCACCGGTTTATACGGTGGACGAGTCCAAAAAAGTCGTATCTGACGGTGACATTGTCAACATTGACTATGAGGGAACCAAAGACGGTACGGCATTTGAGGGCGGTACCGATGAGGGATATAACCTTGAGATCGGTTCGGGAACATTTATCGACGGATTTGAAGAAGGCTTGATTGGAGTCGCTGTCGGAGCGTCCAAAGATTTAAAACTGACCTTCCCGGAAGATTACGGCAATGAAGAGTTAGCGGGAGCGGAAGTGGTATTCCATGTGACGGTCAATGCCATTGAGAACGAGTCTTATCCGACGTATGATACCTTGACGGATGACTATGTCAAAGAGAATTACAGTACTTATTACGGCGTAAATACCGTGGAAGAATTACAGAAATATGTCCAGAACTATTTAGAGCAGAACCTTGACAGTGTCGTGGCACAGGAGTTGACGGAGAAGTTAAAAGATACCTCCAAGATCAAGGATATTCCGGACAGCCTGTTAAAAGAACGTACAAAAGAGTTGAAGTCTTATTATCAGGGTCTTGCAAAAAAACAGGACATGGAGTTTAAAGATTTCCTTGACCAGAATTACAGCATGACAGAGGATGAGTTCAACGACCAGATTGCCGAACTGATGCCGGAATATATCAAGAGTGACCTGGTATGGGAAGCTGTTGCCGAAAAAGAGGGCATTAAAGCAGACGGAAAAGATTATGACAAGTTTGTTACAAAGATGATGGACAAATTGGGCTTTGACAGCAAAAAAGAATTGTATGAAGTATATCCGAAGACAATGGTTGAGAGAATGTTCATTGAGCAGGAAGCAAAGGACAAACTGGTCAAAGACACCAAGATTAATTATGTAGAGAATAAAGATGCTGATACCCAGAGTACGGGTACAGAAGAATAAGAGACAGTAAGAGGGTTAGATAATGGAATTAGTTAATATTCGCACACTTTATCGTGAGCAGGAGACATATGTCGATCAGGAGATTACAATCGGCGGATGGGTAAGAAGTATCCGCAGTTCTAAGAATTTTGGATTTATCGTGGTAAATGACGGAACTTTTTTTGAGCCGTTGCAGATCGTATATTCCGATGTGTTAGAGAATTTTTCCGAAGTGGAGAAATTAAACGTCGGAGCGGCGATTATCGTAAAGGGAACTCTGGTTGCGACACCGCAGGCAAAACAGCCTTTTGAGATTCAGGCAAAAGAGGTTCTGATTGAAGGACAGTCCGCACCGGATTATCCGCTTCAAAAGAAAAGACATACTTTTGAGTATTTAAGAACAATTTCTCATCTGCGTCCGCGAACCAATACGTTTGAGGCAGTGTTCCGCGTGCGTTCTCTGACAGCATATGCGATCCACAAATTTTTCCAGGAGAGAGATTTTGTTTATGTACACACCCCGTTGATCACGGGAAGTGACTGTGAGGGTGCAGGAGAGATGTTTCAGGTAACCACTCTGGATTTGAATGATGTTCCAAAGACAGAGGATGGAGCAGTTGATTATAGCAAGGACTTTTTCAATAAACCGACGAACTTGACGGTAAGCGGTCAGTTGAACGGTGAGACTTATGCAATGGCATTTAAGAATATCTATACGTTTGGTCCGACATTCCGTGCCGAAAATTCCAACACCACACGTCATGCGGCAGAGTTTTGGATGATTGAGCCGGAGATTGCGTTTGCGGATTTAAAAGACGATATGATGTTAGCGGAGAGTATGTTAAAATATGTGATCCGTTATGTGATGGAAAATGCACCGGAAGAGATGCAGTTCTTCAACAGCTTTGTGGACAAAGGTCTGATCGAGAGACTGAACCATGTTCTTAACTCGGATTTTGGTCATGTCACCTACACCGAGGCGATTGAAATTTTAGAAAAGAATAATAAGAATTTTGAATATAAGGTATCATGGGGCTGTGATCTGCAGACAGAGCATGAGCGTTATCTGACAGAGGAAGTATTTAAACGTCCGGTCTTTGTAACAGATTATCCGAAGGAGATCAAAGCCTTTTACATGAAACTGAATGAGGATGGCAAGACGGTTGCCGCTATGGACTGCCTTGTTCCCGGAATCGGCGAGATCATCGGCGGAAGCCAGAGAGAGGACAGCTACGAGAAGCTTCTTGAGAGAATTCAGGAGCTTGGTCTGAATGAAGAGGATTATGATTTCTATCTGGATCTTCGTAAATACGGTTCGGCACGTCATGCGGGATTCGGACTCGGATTTGAGCGATGTGTCATGTATCTGACAGGAATGAGCAATATCAGAGATGTCGTTCCGTTCCCGAGAACAGTCAACAACTGTGAACTGTAAGCGACGAAGTGTAGGAACTTTAAAGACGAAAGAAATTGTCAACGGTAGAAAAAGAGTGTTTGCCTATGGAAGAGAAGAACAAAAAAGTCAAAAGAGCAATGTTTGTCGTATTTTTGGTTCTGTTTGCCATGTTATGCGGTGTGTGTATCTGTGCATGGCGCAGCAGAGCGATTGCTTCGTATGAGACAAAGATAGAAAAATCATCCAAGAGCTTTGAGCAGGGAAAACGCAAAGAGAAGCTGGAAGTATATCAGGATATTCAGGCAAAGTATGATAAATACCAAAAATCCATTTGCGTCAACAAGGACACGACGAAGAAATTTCACGTAGAACTTGAGACCATGAAAAAGTATTTTCTTGCAGACTATGACAAGGTAATCAAAGAAAATACCATTGAGGCAACTCAGACTGAGGACAAGGAGACGCTCAAGACTGCCTCGGTGAATTTAAGCTCCGCTCTTTCAAAGATTAGCAGAGAGGAAGTCTGCACCAAGAAAGAGACGGCAAGTTATAAAAAGAAGATTAAGAAATTGACAAATGCGTATGCACAGCGTGTCACGGAGATCGAAACCGCAGAGGCGGCGGTATCGGAGCAACAGGCAGCACAGGAGCAGGCGATTGCGGAGCAGCAGGCGGCGGAAGAATCAGCCAGACAGCAGGAAGCAGAGCAGCAGCGTGTAGCCGAGGAGACAAAGAAGGCACAGCAGGCAGCGGAACGTCAACAGAGGGAGCAGCAGGTTGCTTCACAGACGACAACAACTTATGTACCGAGAGAGCAATATTATTGGTATGACACGTGGCAGGTGGACGGAAACGGAAATGAGATTCCGGGAACCAGAGAACGCTATGTGGGAACTTATCAGGAGTATTGCAACATGGTAGATTTGTGTGGAGGATATGTATACTTAGAGTAAAGATAAGAGGATATTTGCAGGGTTATCCCCCGAATATCCTCTTTTTCCGTAAGGGTGTTGTTTTTTGGAGAAAGTGGGGGCGCCGGCGTCGGTTGCAAGCAGGAAGCGGATATGGTTTGAAATTTTTGGGTTCTGCGAAACTAAGAAGTTCTGGAAATTTCGCGGGGATGGATTGGCTTTGGACGCAACCGATGCTGACTCGCCGTCCGGGCGAGGCAGCATCTCTTCTGTACATCCGTGTACAGAAGCTGCTGGGAGTGGAGCGAAATTTAAGAACTTCTAAGTTTCTGCGAAAATTAAAAATTTCAAACTACATCCGCTTCCTGCTTGCAACCGACGCCGGCACTTATAACCGTCAGTGTAGATTGTGACCGGCATTCGTTTGTGTGTTGCGGGCAAATTTGATAAGGACCCCTTAGCCCTTATCAACTTGCCCGCAACACACAAACGAATGCCCTACATAGAGGTAACAACATATTTGCAATAAGGAGGACGAAAATATGTCAAGAAGAAATCAAAACAAAAGAAACGGAAACGGATGGATTATCGCATGTGTCAGTGTATTGATCGTCATAGCGGTTTTAGCGGTCTTAGTAAAACTGTT
>CAKRJK010000143.1 GCA_934351705.1 uncultured Lachnospiraceae bacterium | reverse complement strand
TAACTGAACTGACAAAAGACGAGCCGCGTATCACGGTGATGCCTTTGCAGACCAAATATCCGCAGGGCGGTGAGCGCCAGCTTATTTACGCGACCACAAAAAGAGAGATTAATTCTGGTATGCTCCCGGCAGATGCAGGCTGTATCGTCGATAATGCCGAGACATTGATCGCAGTCTGTCATGCGGTAAAGGAGGGCAAACCTGTGATGGAGCGTATCTTTACCGTCACAGGAGACGCTGTGGTAAAACCGGGCAATTTCCGTTATTGCATCGGAATGAGCTATGCGGAACTTTTAGAAGCTGCAGGAGGATATAAAGTACAGCCGGAGAAGATTATTTCCGGAGGACCGATGATGGGATTTGCAATGTTTGATTTAGAGATTCCGACAACAAAAACATCATCATCCCTGCTCTGTTTTGAAAAGGACGAGGTTGCCGCAAGCGAGATGACTGCCTGCATTAACTGCGGACGCTGTGTGAGTGCCTGTCCGGAACAGATCATTCCGTCAAGACTCGCAAAGATGTCAGAATTCGGAGATACAAACAGCTTTGAAAAATGGCATGGTATGGAATGTATCGAATGCGGAAGCTGCAGTTATATCTGTCCTGCAAAACGTCCGTTGGCACAATATATCAAAACCATGAAAAAACAGATTTTAGCAGCCAGAAGAAAGAAATAGAAAGAGGTGGAACCTGTGAGTGATTTATATAATATATCTTCATCACCGCATGTACGTGCAAAAGACACGACATCGAGAATTATGCTTTATGTGATTATCGCATTGCTGCCGGCAACGATTTTCGGCGTATTCAATTTTGGATTCCGGGCATTGTTGATTGTTGCGGTCTGTATCGCAAGCTGTGTGGCATCCGAGTGGATTTTTGAGAAGATTATACATAAAAACAGTACCATAAAAGATTTCAGTGCGGTCTTAACCGGACTTTTACTTGCGTTGAACCTGCCGCACACACTGCCGATATGGCAGGCGGTTTTGGGCAGCGTGTTTGCAATCGTAATCGTAAAGATGTTGTTCGGCGGTCTCGGACAAAACTTTATGAATCCGGCGTTGGGAGCAAGATGTTTCCTGTTGGTATCCTTTGCCGGAACCATGACAAGTTTTACCTATGACGGAGTGACAGGAGCAACACCGCTTGCTCTGATGAGAAACGGTGAAAGCGTAGACACCATGAAAATGCTGCTTGGTACAACTGGCGGAACCATCGGTGAGACATCCGTGATTGCAATCCTGATCGGTGCAATCTTTTTGATCCTGATGGGCGTCATTGATCTTAGAATCCCGGGCAGTTATCTGGTGACATTTGTTGTATTTTTACTGCTCTTTAGCGGAAGAGGATTTGACTGGAATTATATTGTCGCACAGCTTTGCGGCGGTGGTCTGATGCTTGGAGCTTTCTTTATGGCAACCGATTATGTTACCTCACCGATCACACCGAGAGGTCAGATTGTATACGGTATCCTGCTTGGAGTTTTAACCGGATTATTCCGACTGTTCGGAGCAAACGCAGAGGGAGTTTCTTTTGCAATTATCTTAGGAAACCTGCTTGTTCCGATCATTGAGAAATATACCATTCCGAGAGCCTTCGGTGTGAAGAAAGAGAAAAAGGAGGTAGCAAAGAATGAATAAAAAAATTGTCAAAGATGCAATGATTTTAGCTGCCTTTACGATTGTTCTCGGACTTCTTTTGGGAATTGTCAATGAAATTACCAAAGATCCGATTGCAAAGGTAAATTATGAGATTGAGCAGAACGCTTATCGTGAAGTATTTAAAGATGCGGATTCTTTTGAAGCAGTTGAGACTTTTAAGGCAAAGGATGCCGCGAAAATCATCGCAAAAAGTGAATATACCGCAGATGAGATTACCGCAGTCAATGCCGCAAAAGACAAAGACGGCAATGTTTTGGGCTATGTTATCAATGTAATTTCCCATGAGGGAAGCCAGGCAGATATTTCCCTGTCCGTCGGTATCCGTACAGACGGAACCTTAAACGGTTATTCCGTTACGGATATGAACGAGACACCGGGACTGGGCGTACTGGTAAAAGAGAAGCCGTTTTATTCCCAATTTGAGAATAAATCAGAAGAATCTTACACCGTCGTAAAATCCAAACCGACCGCAGACAACGAGATTGAGTCTGTCACCGGTGCAACGATTTCTTCCAGAGCAGTTACCAATGCCGTAAATGCTTCACTGGTGTACTTCAGAGCCGCTTTGCAGGGAGGTAATTAAGTATGAATAAAAATGTTGAGAGATTATACAACGGTATTATAAAAGAAAATCCGACGTTTGTATTAATGCTCGGTATGTGTCCGACACTTGCTGTTACTGTGTCGGCAATCAACGGAATCGGAATGGGACTCTCCACAACTGTCGTTCTGGTTATGTCCAATCTGCTGATTTCCGCATTTCGTAAAATCATTCCAAACGGTGTGCGTATGCCGGCTTATATTGTCATTGTAGCTTCCTTGGTTACCATCGTACAATTTTTGATGCAGGCATTTACTCCAAGTTTGTATGCAAGTCTCGGAATTTATATTCCGCTGATCGTTGTAAACTGTATTATTTTGGGAAGAGCCGAAAGCTATGCGTCCAAGAATCCGGTCGTTCCTTCTATTTTCGACGGACTCGGTATGGGACTCGGCTTTACCATGGGCCTTACTCTGATCGGTCTGGTTCGCCAGATTCTCGGAGCAAAACTCGGTATTACCATCTTTATCCTTGCACCGGGAGCCTTTTTAGTGCTTGCCTTTTTGGTTGCGGGAATGAACTGTGTACGTGAGGCAATGGAGAAAAAAGGAAAACCGCTGGCAGCCCCAAGCGGATGTCTGACAGGTGACTGTGCCGGATGTTCCCAATCCGCTTCCTGCAGTGGAAAAACAGAGACACCTGCGACAAATGCCAGTGCAGATGTAACTGAGGCAAAAGCAATGGAAGAGGAGGGCAAATAAATGAAAACATTACTGATGATTGCGGTTGCTTCCGCGATAGTAAACAACGTAGTATTGAGTCAGTTTCTTGGAATTTGTCCGTTCCTTGGCGTTTCCAAGAAGACAGAAACTGCAGCCGGAATGGGTGCGGCAGTTGTCTTTGTCATTACCTTGTCTTCTTTCGTAACAGGATTGATTTATAAGTTTATATTAAAACCACTCGATATAGAGTATTTGCAGACCATCGTATTTATTTTAGTCATCGCTGCACTGGTACAGTTTGTAGAGATGTTCCTAAAAAAATCAATGCCGGCATTATATGAATCTTTGGGAGTATACCTTCCTTTGATTACAACAAACTGTGCGGTATTGGGTGTGGCATTAACCAACGTCACTAAATCCTACGGTATCTTGGAAGGTGTCGTAAACGGTCTTGCAACGGCAGTGGGATTTCTCATTGCGATTGTCATTATGGCGGGAATCCGCGAGCGAATTGAATACAACGATATTCCAAAGCGTTTTCAGGGAACTGCGATTGTATTGATCACGGCTGCACTGATGTCCATCGCCTTTATGGGATTCTCAGGAATGATATAGGAGGGGATGAATATGAGCATTCAGGCAATTATAATCGCCGGTCTTGCGGTTGGCGGAACCGGTATTCTGATAGGATTCTTTTTAGGATTTTTCGGAGAAAAATTTAAAGTAGAAGTAGATGAACGTGAAGAAGCAATCTTGGAGGTGCTTCCGGGCAATAACTGCGGTGGATGCGGTTATGCGGGATGTTCCGGATTGGCAGCGGCTATTGTAAAAGGCGAAGCTCCGGTAGGACAGTGTCCGGTAGGAGGTGCTCCTGTCGCAGAAAAGATTGGTGACATCATGGGCGTTGCCGCAGAAGAAGGTGCACGTCAGGTTGCTTTCGTAAAGTGCGGCGGAGATTGTGAAAAAGCAAAAAAAGATTACATTTATACAGGAGTAGAAGACTGTAAAGCAATGGCATTTGTTCCGAATGGTGGGCCAAAGTCCTGTAATTACGGATGTCTCGGATACGGAAGCTGTGTAAAGGCCTGTCCGTTTGATGCAATCCATATTGTGGAGGGCATTGCCGTTGTAGATAAAGAGGCATGTAAAGCGTGTGGCAAGTGTATTGCAACCTGTCCGCACGGATTAATAGAACTTGTTCCTTATGAGGGAATTCATTTCGTAAGATGCAGTAACCATGACAAAGGAAAGAAAGTTATGGATGCCTGCGCGGAAGGCTGTATTGCCTGTCATCTGTGCGAAAAGAATTGTGAGCAGGACGCAATACACTTTGAGGACAATATTCCGCACATCGACAAAGAGTTGTGCGTAGAGTGTGGTGTATGTGCCGAGAAATGTCCAAAAGACGTTATCCTATAAAAAATCTTTTTTTGCATTTCTGTTACAGTATTTTGAAAGGATAATGAATAGAAATGAAAAAGTTTATAGGAGATAAAGCATTTTATAAGATGGTATTGCTGATTGCAGTACCGATTATGGTTCAAAACGGGCTTACGACGTTTGTAAGTCTGTTGGATAACATTATGGTAGGGCAGGTTGGAACAAACGAAATGTCCGGTGTGGCAATCGTCAACCAGCTCATCATGGTGTTTAATGTTACGATTTTCGGCGGAATGTCGGGAGTTGGAATTTTCACCGCACAGTATTACGGAAGCGGTGATGAGGACGGTGTGCGCTATACCGTCCGTTTAAAAATCGCAGTCGCTCTGGTGCTGATCGCACTCTGGTTTGTAATATTCGGATTCCGGGGAGATTCCCTGATCCGACTCTTTATTCACGGGGAAAGCAGCGGAACCGATGCGGCGGCAACTTTTGAATATGCCAGCACTTATTTAAAAATGATGATGGCAGGTCTGATTCCATATGCATTTACACAGGCGTACGGTGCGACAC
>CAKRJK010000142.1 GCA_934351705.1 uncultured Lachnospiraceae bacterium | reverse complement strand
GTTGTGGTGCTGACGCCTTTGTCTTTTGTCGTGGCGGGATTCATTGCAAAAAAAACATTTTCCATGTTTCGGCTTCAATCAGAAACACGTGGTGAGCAGACTGCATATATTGAAGAGATGATCGGAAATCAGAAAGTTGTGCAGGCATTCCATCGCGGGGATGCGACAATGGAGCATTTTGACGAAATCAACGGACGGTTAGAGCAATGTTCTTTAAAAGCAATTTTCTATTCCAGTACCGTAAATCCGTCCACACGATTTATCAACGCACTTGTCTATGCAGGTGTCGGTGTGGTCGGAGCATTGACTGCGATAAACGGAGGAATCAGTGTCGGACGGCTGTCCTGCTTTTTAAGCTATGCGAACCAGTACACCAAGCCGTTTAATGAGATTTCCGGCGTGGTGACGGAATTGCAGAACGCACTTGCCTGTGCGGGACGTGTATTTGATCTGACTGAGGAAAAGGCAGAGATACCGGACAATGCAGATGCGGCAGTGTTAGAGCATATTGACGGAACGGTAGACTTAGAACACGTATATTTTTCTTATGTGCCGGATAAAAAGCTGATAGAAGATTTCAATCTTCATGTGAAGCAGGGACAAAGGGTTGCGATCGTGGGACCGACAGGGTGCGGAAAGACAACCATGATCAATCTGCTTATGCGTTTTTATGATGCGGATTCCGGCGTCATCAGTGTGAGCGGTCACCCGATCAAAGAGGTGACAAGAAAGAGCCTGCGGGAAAACTATGGAATGGTTTTACAGGAAACGTGGTTAAAGCAGGGAACGGTACGGGAGAATCTGATCATGGGAAAACCGGATGCGACAGATGAGGAAGTCATCGCTGCAGCAAAAGCGGCACATGCACACGGATTTATCCAGCGTCTGCCAAAAGGATACGATACGGTGATCAGTGAGGACGGAGGAAATCTTTCACAGGGACAAAAACAGCTGCTTTGTATTACCCGGATCATGTTGTCATTGCCGCCAATGTTGATTCTGGATGAGGCAACTTCCTCAATCGATACGAGAACCGAGATGAAGATTCAAAACGCGTTTGCCGCTATGATGAAAGGGCGGACCAGCTTTATTGTGGCACACCGGCTGTCGACGATACAGGAGGCGGATGTGATTCTGGTGATGAAGGACGGACATATTATCGAACAGGGCAATCACGAGGAACTGCTGGCACAGGGCGGATTTTATGCGACGCTTTATCAGAGCCAGTTTGTGAAATAGATTTGCGAAATGTTTCGGACATTTCGGATTTTACAAACCACGTCAAAATATGTTACAATGAAGTGTAATGTGAAAGAGAAAAGAAAGGAAATACCATGAGCCAAAAAGCAATCTTTTTTGATATTGACGGAACATTATGGGATGACAAATTTCAGATACCGGACAGCACAAGAGAAGCACTTGGTCTGTTAAAGCAGAGAGGGCATTTGAGTTTTATCTGTACAGGGCGTACGATGTCCTATATACAGGATGAATCGTTGCTGTCTATGGGAGTTGATGGGATTGTTGCGGGTTGTGGAACCTACATTGAGAAAGAAAAAGAAGTTTTATTTTATAAAAAGATAGAGCCTGACATCTTAAAGAGTACTTTGGATGTGTTGCAGCCGCATCATTATCCGGTTGTTTTAGAGGGCAGGGAATATCTGTACGTGGATGAGGAAACGTTTAAGGATGATCCTTTTTTACAGGTGCTCAAAAAATCAGTTCCGGGCAATCTGGTTCCGATTACCGGAAATGAAATGTCGTGGGAGGCAAGCAAACTGAGTATTGACATCCGAGGGCGGGAATGCCGGGAAGTTTTGGAGAGTCTGTCTGATTATTTTGACGTAATCTATCACGGGACGGACTTTGTGGAACTTGTGCCCAAGGGCTTCTCAAAGGCGACGGGAATCGAATGTGCTTGTGAAAAATTAGGTATTGCGCATGAAGACACCTATGCTTTTGGGGACAGTATGAATGACTATGATATGATTCATTACGTCAAACACGGAATTGTCATGGGAAACGGGCGAGAGGAGCTCAAGGCAATTGCCGACTATGTTACAAGTGACTTACAAGAAGACGGTATTTTTAACGGACTGCATCATTTTGCATTGATTTAGTTATTATGCCGTCACAGAGCAGGAGGGACGGCATGATTAAACTATATAAGACCGAAGAAAGTATCGTACATGAGATTACCGAGATGGAAGAGGGAGCATGGATTAATCTGGTGGCACCGAGTACCGAGGAGTGTATGAGGATTGCCGAGGAATTTGACATCGACATTGCAGATGTCAGAGCGGCACTGGATGATGAGGAGAGTTCCCGTATTGATTTAGAGGACGGATATACGTTAATCCTTGTGGATATACCGACGGTAGAGATCCGTCATAAGCGGGAGGCATATACGACAATCCCGCTCGGAATTATTCTGGTGCATGGAGTGATCATCACAGTCTGCGGAGAGGAAACCCCGGTTTTACAGGCGTTTGAGAACCGCAGGGTACGCGATTTTTCCACGAAAAAGAAAATGCGTTTTGTGTATCAGATTTTGTATCGTGCCACAAGCGTATACCAGAATTATCTGCGGGTAATTGATAAGAAGAGAAGAGAGATTGAGGAACACATCAGTGATGACGAGACAGAAGATACGGATTTGATTGATCTGCACGAATTAGAGTCCAACTTAGTTTATTTTGCGACTTCGCTTCGGGCAAACGGTGTGGTATTAGACCGTCTGACAAGATATGAAAGACTCAAGCAGTTCCCTGAGGACAGAGAAATCTTAGAGGATGTTATTGTCGAGAACAAACAGGCGATTGAGATGACCACGATTTACCGTGATATCATCAACGGTACCAGAGAATTGCTCTCGACCATCATTGACAACCGTTTGAACAATGTGATGAAGTATCTTACTTCCATTACGCTTGTCATGGCGATTCCGACAGTTATCTCGGGGATTTACGGAATGAATGTCAGCGGAAAATGGATGCCGTTTTCCTCTACACCGCATGGATTTACAATTGTGTGCGGAATTATGGTGATTATCTCAACAATCGTATTGTGGATGTTGAAAAAGAGAAAAATGATATAGAAAACAAAGATTATGATAGCGACCATGTAGAGAGCAACTTTCTATGTGGTCGTTCTATATTTCGCCTATTGCATTATCTGTATTTTTCTGTTATTCTTTTTTTACATATCTGGGACAGACGTAACCATTTACGTCACAATTCTGATGCAGGAAATATATTTCATCGGCATTCCGCCGTAGCCTGTCACATTTCCCATATGAAAACAATAGAAAATTGCAAACGAAGGAGGATTTGTCTATGTATCAAGACAAAAAGACAATTCAGGAGTTAAATTTGATGGATGATTTCCTTATGACGGAAAGCATGCTCCACGAGGAGACTGCCCAGCGGGTGGCAAGGCTGATCATAGAGCGTGCCACACAGATGAAAGTGGGAAATCTTGTCATTGACTGTCAAAAAACAATGAATGGAATGAATACCTATCTACACGGCATCCGGTTAGATGTTGCCGTCAATGAATTTCATGTAACGGAGGAGGAAAAAGCCGACACGATCCGTCTGTTCGACATTGAACCGAATAACAGGCAGGACTCAGCACTGCCAAAACGCAATCGTTATTATCAGGCATTAACGGATGTAAAGCTTCTGGAGACCGGGGTGGAGTACGATAAACTCCCGGAACTCTGGACAATCTGGATACTGCCCTATGATCCGTTTGAACGGAATTATATGCTCTATTCTGTAAAAAATGTGGTAGAAGGTTTTCAGGAAATAGATTATAATGATGGTGTAAGAACCTTGTTCTTGTATACAGATGGAGAATATGGAGGCAGCCCGGAATTAAAGCGTCTGCTGACCTATATCAAGCATAGCACAGCCGAAAATGCTACCGACACAGAGCTTGAGACACTCCATGCAATGATAGAACAAATCAAAGGTAATTCAGAGATAGGGGTGAAATATATGCATGTGCGTGAAATGATGGCAGATACGATAAAGGATGCGATTGATAAGGGAATGAAACAGGGCATTGAGCAAGGAATCGAACAGGGAATCGAGCAAGGGATGAAACAAGGATTAGAGCAAGGAATGGAAAAGGGGATTGAGCAAGGACTAGAGCAGGGAATGGAACAAGGGCTAGAACAAGGAATAGAACGAGGCATACAGGCTCTGATAGAAACCTGCAGGGATATGGGAGTATCTGAACAAGACACGCAACAGTACGTGGAAGAAAAATTCTCGATCTCTCAAAATACAGCAGAGGATTTTATGACGAAATATTGGAAATAGAAGCAGAGAAGAAAGGATATGATCATGAAATCAGAAAATGAATTGAGAAGAATGCTGCGGGAGATAGACCACAAAGGATACCCGGCATACAAAGGATTAAAGGGCAGTTACCATTTCGGAAAATATGTGCTGTCTATTGATCACGTACAGGGAGATCCGTTTGCGGCACCATCTAAGGTCAGTATTCATATAGATGGAAAAGAGACGGGATTTGATTCCTGTTTTTACGATTCAACCTGCAAAAGAATTGCTTTTCAGGATTATCTGCTGCGCAGGGTGGCAAAGCAGATCCGGGAGTATTCGTTTAAGGCAAAGGGTTCGGGAAAAAGCGGATTGCTTGGAATCAGTCAGCCGGGACAGGAGATACTGGAGCGGAGTGCCTGTGTGCTGAATCCCTGGGACGGTGCAGTCACAGTACGCATGGAAATCGGATTTCCGGCAAACGGAAGAACCATTAATGCGAGAGAATTGGAAAAGATTCTTTTTGACTTTTTGCCGGAATGTATGGAAAAAACCATGTACGCATCGGCACATCCGAGGAAAGAAATGGAGCAGGTGGTATATCTTGCGGAGGATCAGCAGTATATACGGG
>CAKRJK010000141.1 GCA_934351705.1 uncultured Lachnospiraceae bacterium | reverse complement strand
AACTACAAGAAAAACGATATGTCTGAGCTTTTCAATCTCATTGAAGAGTTATTGCCGCAGCATTACCGGAACATCCGGATTGAAAAAGATTTGGAAAAAGGGTTTGATTATCGTAAGATTACGATAGAAGAAGTTTAGGAGGCGTGGACATGAAGATTTTGGCTTTGGACAGCTCGGGGCTGGTAGCCAGTGTCGCTGTAGTGGAGGATGATAATCTGCTGGGCGAGTTCACCATGAATTACAAAAAAACACATTCGCAGACACTTCTGCCGATGTTAGATGAAATGGCAAAGATGATAGAGTTGGATTTACAGACGTTAGATGCCATTGCGGTTGCGGGAGGACCGGGTTCTTTTACGGGACTGCGGATTGGTTCGGCAACGGCAAAAGGCTTAGCACTCGCATTGGACAAACCGATCGTACAGATTCCGACGGTAGACGGTTTAGCTTACAATCTTTACGGGCATAAAGATCTGGTATGTCCGATCATGGATGCAAGAAGAAATCAGACCTACACAGGACTCTATGAATTCAAAGAAGACGGAATGCATGTGGTTTTAGAACAATGTGCGGTTGGAATCGAAGAAATCATTCAAAAGATCAATGGACTGGGAAGAGCAGTCGTCTTTTTGGGTGACGGAGTCCCTGTTTTTCGCGAACAGATTGCAGAGGGTTGCACGGTTCCGTACTCCTACGCTCCGGCACATCTGAACAAACAAAGAGCGGGAGCGGTCGGAACACTTGCGTTGGAATATTACAAAAAGGGCATGATACAAAAAGCAGAGGAGCATAAACCGGACTATCTGCGTCTGTCGCAGGCAGAGAGGGAACGCTTGGAACGGGAAAGAAAAGCATGAGCCGAATTCGTGTGATGAGACCGGAAGATATAGAACAAGTGAGTGCGATAGAAACGGATATTTTTTCACAGCCGTGGAGCAGTCATGGATTTTTGGAGGCATTAGATTCGGAAAACACGCTGTTTCTGGTTGCGGAGGAAGAAGAAATCGAAGGGTATCTCGGAATGTATCTTGCGGCAGACGAGGGAGAGATTACCAACGTGGCGGTGCGAAAGGAAAGCAGGCGACAACACCTCGGAGAGAAATTGTTGACGCAGGCAGTCACCGCGGCGGGAGAGAGAGGAATCCGTTCTTATTACCTCGAAGTGCGAAAGAGCAATGAGGCGGCGATCCGACTCTATGAAAAATTCGGATTTGCGATTGTCGGAACACGCAGGGGATTTTATGAAAAGCCAAAAGAAGATGCCTATGTTATGGTATATCCGCCAGAGATTTCCACTATTCAGAAATAAAGGTAAGATTTTATAATAAAAAGAAAAGTCTTAGGAGGATACGGATATGTCAAACGAAAGAAGCACACAAATTTGCAACTGCTGTGGAAAAGAATTGGGAAAGCATGAAGAATATTTACAAATCCAGCAGCGCTGGGGATACTTTTCCCGAAAAGACGGAGTAATCCAAAAAGGCAATATTTGTGAAGACTGCTTTGAATGCATCACAGAGAACTTTAAAGTGCCGTTGGAGGAGGAGAAGATGACAGAGCTCCTCTAGAAAAGAAGGAGAAAATATGTTAGATGTTTGTTTATTGGGAACCGGAGGCATGATGCCGCTCCCGTACAGACGGCTTACGTCATTGATGACGAGATACAATGGAAGTAACTTGCTGATTGACTGCGGAGAGGGAACACAGGTAGCGATTAAAGACAAAGGCTGGAGCTTTAAGCCGATAGATGTGATCTGCTTTACGCATTATCATGCAGATCACATCAGCGGTCTGCCGGGATTATTGTTGACGATGGGAAATGCCGAAAGGACAGAACCACTGACCATGATCGGGCCAAAAGGCTTGGAACGGGTAGTCAATGCTCTCAGAATCATCGCTCCCGAGCTGCCGTTTCCGATTACGTTTATTGAGTTGACAGAACCGGAGCAGGAGATACAGATTGCAGGGTATCGGATCCGGGCATTTCGGGTAAATCACAATATTGTATGTTACGGATACAGTATCGAGATAGACAGAATCGGAAAATTCAGTGTAGAGCGTGCAAAAGAGCAGGACATTCCGCAAAAATACTGGAATCGTCTGCAAAAAGGAGAAGTTCTGGAGGCAGACGGCAGGGTTTACACACCGCAGATGGTACTCGGACCGCCGAGAAAAGGAATCAAAGTGACCTATTGCACAGATACCCGACCGGTAGATGCAATCGCAGCGGCGGCAGAGAAGTCGGATTTGTTTATCTGTGAGGGAATGTATGCGGAACCGGACAAGCTGGAGAAAGCCAGACAATACAAACATATGACATTCTATGAGGCGGCAAATCTGGCGAAAAAGGCAAAAGTACAGGAACTTTGGCTGACGCATTTCAGCCCGTCGCTGGTCAAGGCAGAGCGTTACATGAATGATGTCAGGGCAATCTTTGCGAATGCCCATCTGGGAAAAGACGGAAAAAGCGTAGAACTCGATTTTGAGGAGGGGGACAAATGAAAAAATACATCAAAATAGTCCTACTGTCGATTGTGTGTATCGGACTTATCGTAGGATATTACTACTACCTTTCTTTCCATAATAAAAAAAATGTTGAGAATGCGAAAGATTTGACACCGGTGGAGGATGTCATCACAAGAGATTTAGAAAAGAACTACCCTCCGACACCTCGCGAGGTGGTAAAATTTTATGATAAGATTTTAAAATGCTACTATAATGAAAAATACGATGATGAAGAATTTGAACAACTGGTAGAGCAGGCGAGACTGATCTTAGATGAAGAACTTCTGAAGAAAAACCCGAAGGATCAGTATATCCTTGCCCTGAAAGCAGACATCAAAGATTATAAAGACAACGAACGAAAATTATCCAGAGCAACAGTATGTGACAGCAAAGATGTCACATATCAGAAGATAGACGGAAAAGAATGTGCTTATGTAACTTCCACTTACTTTGTGAAAGAAGGAAATACATTCACGAATACCTATCAGAAATACGTTCTGCGCAAAGATGCGGACGGCGAGTGGAAAATCTTAGGTTACAAAGCAATGGAAGGAGAATCTTCCAATGAGTAAAGAAAAAGAGATTAAAATACTGGCAATAGAGAGTTCCTGCGATGAGACAGCGGCAGCAGTCGTAGTGAACGGGCGGGACGTTAAGTCCAACATCATATCCTCACAGATTGCATTGCATACGCTGTACGGAGGAGTTGTTCCTGAGATTGCGTCCAGAAAGCATATTGAGAAAATTAATCAGGTAATCACACAGGCATTAGAGGAGGCGCAAACCGCCCTGCCAGAGATCGATGCGATTGCAGTCACATACGGTCCGGGCTTGGTAGGGGCGTTATTAGTGGGTGTGGCAGAGGCAAAAGCCATCGCATATGCGGCAAAAAAACCGCTGGTGGGAGTCCATCACATCGAAGGACATATCAGTGCAAACTATATTGAAAACAAAGAGTTAGAACCGCCGTTTTTATGTCTGGTAGTTTCGGGAGGACATACACACCTCGTAAAAGTGAACGATTACGGTCAGTATGAGATTATCGGAAGAACCAGAGATGACGCGGCAGGAGAAGCCTTTGACAAAGTGGCGAGGGCTATCGGACTCGGTTATCCGGGAGGCCCTAAAATAGAAAAGAAAGCATTGGAAGGCGATGAGAATGCCATTCTGTTCCCAAAAGCAAGAATCGCAGACGGACATTATGACTTCAGCTTCAGCGGATTAAAATCAGCCGTCTTAAACTATATCAACGGTTGCAAAATGAAAGGGCAGGAAATTAATGAGGCTGATATAGCGGCATCCTTCCAAAAAGCCGTGATCGATGTGCTGGTAGAACACGCAATGGAAGCGGCAAGTGAATATCACATGGACAAATTTGCGATTGCCGGAGGCGTTGCGGCAAATGCCACCCTCCGTGAAGCAATGAAGCAGGCGTGTGAACGACATAACATTACCTTTTATCACCCGTCGCCGATTTATTGTACCGATAACGCGGCAATGATCGGTGCGGCAGGATATTATGAGTATCTCAACGGAAAACGCGACGGATGGGATTTAAATGCCGTTCCGAATCTCAAGATAGGAGAACGCTGATGGATAAAAAATACACAGCGATCGTTCTGGCGGCAGGAAAAGGCACGAGAATGGGCAGTAAGACACACAAACAATATCTGTTGTTAAATGACAAGCCTGTTTTATACTATTCCCTAAAAGCATTTCAGGACAGCGATATAGACGAAATCATTCTGGTGACAGGCAAGGATGAGGTATCCTATTGCCAAAAAGAAATTGTAGACAAATACCGGCTCACAAAAGTGGTAAAAACAGTGGAGGGCGGAGCAGAGCGGTACGACTCTGTTTTTTGCGGACTTCAGGCTGTCGAAAACACGGACTATGTGCTGATACATGACGGAGCCCGTCCGTTCCTTGACGGACAGATTCTGGAACGCTGTAAAAAGGCAGTGCAAAAAGACGGAGCCTGTGTTGTGGGAATGCCGACAAAAGACACGATAAAAATTGCCGATGAAAAAGGATATGCGGCAGATACGCCAAGACGGGATCTCGTCTGGAACATCCAGACACCGCAGTGCTTTGCGTATCCGTTGATTTATAATGCCTACAAAGAAATGATGTCCAAAAGAGCAGAATACCAGAATCAGAACATCACAGACGATGCGATGGTAGTGGAGTATTTTTCAAAACATCCCGTCAAATTAGTAGAGGGAAGTTATCGAAATATCAAAATAACCACGCCGGAAGATTTGCAGATTGCACAGCTTTTTGTCGAAGAATTAAAAAAATAAAAAATGTTGTTGACACCATAATACAATGATGGTAAAATCATATTTGCGTTCGTAAAAAACGCACACGGAGAGGTATCGAAGTGGTCATAACGAGGCGGTCTTGAAAACCGTTTGTCCGCAAGGGCGCGTGGGTTCGAATCCC
>CAKRJK010000140.1 GCA_934351705.1 uncultured Lachnospiraceae bacterium | reverse complement strand
GTGTCTGCCGCCTCCAGACTGTTCTCCAACAGGTTTGATAACATGACACAGAACTCCGCCTCATCACAGCAAAGCCTTTCCGGCATCTGGATCTGCATAGAAAATTTGAGGCCTTTTTCTTTTGCCTTTGTGCGATACTGCATCAACACCGCATTGATCAGTATATTTTCGCAAACCTGTATATTCGGCTGTACTTCGGTCAGTTCTTTATTCAGCAATGCCTTTGCCCGCCCGGTATCTCCGTTTTCCAGATAGCTGAGCAAAATGGTATCACGGTGCCTTGCATCGTGGCGGAAAATCCGCTCACTTTCCGCTTTTTGCAGGTAAAACTCATACTGCTTTTTTTGCAGTCCGATCTGCTCTTTCAGACTCTGTGTCAGACGTTGCTCCTCCATCGCATCATACGCCGTCTTAAATGTATAAAATATCAGCACATAGACGAGCAGCATCAGGGTATGGATTATGAACAAAACGGGGTAATTTCGCGTATGACCGTGAAAATCTCCGAAATAATAATTCACAAGACAGATTAACACGGTAAAAAACATCGGGATAAAAGAAAATATCCACCAGTTTACATCCAGCATGTCCATCAGTTTTTTATGTTTTTCTTTCACATGATAATTGTATAGGATAAAATAAGCCAGAAAAAAGATAAACCGCAATGCCGTATAAAAATAGTAATTACAAAGCGTAAAATCATTTACAAACGCCGAAAAATTCGTGATAATCTCATAAATGTTGATCCAAAACCAGAAATTAAATACCGTCTTTGATATTGAATCCCTGGTAATCAGTAAAATCAGTGCGAAATACGGCATACCGATTGTAAAGATGATCATATTTCTAAGCACATGATTGCCGTAAGTGATTGAAATATAGGAATTGACTATCAGACACATCACCGCAACCACCGCAAAACAGCTATACGCACGCTTCGCCGGCAGACGGTAGTTCATCATAGAATAACCGTCTAATGTGCAGATAAACAGAATTAAAAATAAGGGAATGACCGTTTGCAGATTATGCATTCTTACACCTCCGCCGTAAACACATAGTCAAAATATGCCTTCTTGGCACTTTGGAGATAGGTTCTTGAGATTTTGATTGCCTTTCCTCCCGTAAGATAAAAGGTACTCTCATCTATGCTTTTGATATGTTCGATATTGACCAGATAACTTTTATGACAGCGGCAAAAGCCGTGCGCAAGCAAAAACTCTTCAAAATCTGTGAGTTTTGCCACGACCTCAATCTCTCTGTTTTCCGATAAGGTAAACTGTACCTTTCTTAAATTGCTCTCTAAGCACTGGATGTTTGACAACAGGATCTTTGTCTCCACTCCCAAATAATTGACCGTAATGTACTGTTTTTTCTTTTGTCCGGCAAAAAGCCGTTTCATACAAGACCTCAACTGTTCTACGTCAACCGGCTTTAACAGATAATCAAATGCCAGAACGCGATAGCTTTGAACGCCAAACTCCTCGCTGGAGGACACAAAAACGACCGGCGTTTTCGTATCGGTTTTCCGCAACGCCGCCGCAGTATCAATACCGTTTATTTTTGGCATTAAAATATCTAAAATAATCAGATCATACGGCATAACGGCATGACTTTCCAAAAGTTGGTTTCCATCCTCGAACTCATTGACAACAAAATCATTTAACACATTGCCAAGTGCTTCGATCAGCTTCTTTCTTTCGTTTTCTAAATCATCACAAACAGCTATTCTCATAAGTGTAAACCCTTTTACTATTTCCGTTGCACTGTCATTGCTCAAATACATCTTTTATAAAGAAAAAAGCCCGATATGTACCGGGCTTAAAAAGCTGCTGACGGGACTCGGACCCGTGACCTCCTCACTACCAATGAGGTGCGCTACCACCTGTGCCACAGCAGCTTGTTGACTATCTCAACGAAAGTTAGTATACTATATAACCCCCGTCTCTGTCAACATAAAATTCCACTCATTTGTTGTACTTTCACAGGTACTTTTTCTTCCTCTTCTTCTATCTCGCCGACCAGCTCTTCAATCAGGTCATGCAAGGTGATAATCCCTGACAGTCCGCCATATTCATCTAACAGTACCGCAAAATATACTCTTTTCTGCTTCATATTTTTTAACAGGATATTGGCTTTCATATTATCCGGCACAAAATACGGTTTTTCCGACGCCACCTCCAGAATATGTGACTTTTCTTTATTATGTTCACGAAAATATTCTTTCGTGTTTAATATCGCGATAATGCCCTCGTTACTCTCACCGCAAATCGGATAGTATGTATGTCTGCTGTTTTGTATCACAGATTCCCACACTTCCACACTGTCGTTTAAGTTCAAAGAAATGACATTTTTACGATGGGTACATATTTTCTCGATCAGAATATCATCCAGCTCAAAAACATTTTGGATCATCTCACTTTCTTCCCGTGCAATGACTCCCTGCTCATTTCCCACATTGACAAGCATACGGATATCTTCCTCCGACACCGGTTCTTCCTCCTCCTCGGGATTGATTCCGATTCGCTTTAAAATAAAGTTGGTAGAGGAAGTGAGTAAAAAAACAAGCGGTGCAAAAATTTTTGAAACCGCACTCAACATTCCTGACATTCCGAGTGCCAAAGTTTCTGATTTTTTCATCGCAATACGTTTTGGTACCAATTCGCCAAACACAAGATTGAAATACGCCAGCACCATTGTGATCAGTACCACTGCAATATTCCTTAACACCTGCTCGGGAATCGTTACTCCGAGTTGTAATAATCCCGCGACAAGCGGTGCCGCAAAGTTCTCTGCCGCAAATGCACTTCCCAACAATCCCGCAAGCGTAATCGCAACCTGAATTGTTGCAAGAAATCTTGCAGGCTGCTCTGTTAAATCCAAAAGAGTCTTTGCTCTGGCATCTCCGTCTTTGGCATCCTGTTTTAATTTTGTTTCACTTAATGAGATTACTGCAATCTCCGCACTTGCAAAAATCGCATTCAAAAAAATCAATATGATTTGTAACAACAATGCACTTAACATCTTCCCGCACCGTCACAATCATCCATGTATTCTATCACGCCTTTCTATTTTGGATAGTAGTAAGATAACATCTCCAAAACATCCTTTCAATGATTATCTTATGATCTTAACGGTTTTTTAATGCAAGTACCATTGTTTTTTATGCGTTTTCTTTTAATTTTGCCTTCATTCGCTGCAAGGCGTTGTCAATGGATTTTGGCGGCTTGCCCATGATCTCTGCAATCTGTTGATAGTCCAACCCCTGCAGCGTCAACGCCAATACTTCACGTTCCATTTTGCTGAGCTTTTCGTCAATTCTTTTTTGGAATGCAAGTACGTTCTCGTGATCAATGACCAGATCCTCGGGATTTCCGTTTGTCAAAGACTGCAACACTTCCGTCAACGGCACAGAACCGTCCGTATCGGGTTCTTCATACAGAGAGACATAGGAGTTAAGCGGAGCGTGCTTTTTTCTCTGTGATGCCTCCATCGCCGTGTACATCTGCCTTGTGATACAAAGTTTTGCAAAATGAGTAAACGGTACCTCTTTTTCTTCGTTATAATCACGGATTGCCTTAAACAATCCGATCATTCCCTCTTGTATCAGGTCATCATTATCCGCGCCGATGAGAAAAAAGGCATTTGCTTTTTTTCTCACCATGTCTTTGTATTTCACCATCAGATAATCTACGATTCCGGTGTCACCGTCCTGCATCTGACGCAGTAATTCTTCATCGCTTTTTCCGTCATAGGAATTTTTCATATTTCATTTACCCCATTCGTTGTCTTACAATCTCATATGTCAACACACCCGCCGCTACCGATGCGTTTAAGGAATCAATATCTCCTTTCATCGGAATGGATGCGATAAAATCACAATTTTCTTTTACCAGTTTTGAGATTCCATCTCCCTCACTTCCAATCACCACTCCAATCGGTCCTGTCAGATCAAGATTGTACATGGTCTCGCCACCCATGTCGGCACCGACAAACCACATTCCTTTTTCCTTTAACTCTTTCATGGTCTGGGTGAGATTCGTCACCTTTGCAACCGGTGTGTAATTGATTGCTCCTGCGGAGGTTTTTGCCACAGTTGCCGTAAGTCCGACCGCCCTGCGTTTCGGAATGATCACACCGTGTGCTCCCGCCAGATTTGCGGTACGGATGATTGCTCCGAGATTGTGCGGATCTTCTATTCCGTCCAGCAACAGGATAAACGGCGGCTCGCCCTTCTCCTCTGCTTTTTTCAAAATCGTGTCTACGTCCGCATATTCATATGCTGCCGCCATTGCAATGACACCTTGATGTTTTCCTGTCTCGGAGAGCTGTTCAAGCCGCTCCTTATTCACATAATTGATAATCGTGTCGTGCTTTTTTGCCTCTCTTGCAATGGTCTTTAACGGCCCGTCCATACAACCGTCCAGCAAAAACACTTTATCAATCGGCTTGCCTGAACGAAAAGCCTCAAGCACCGCATTTCGTCCTTCTATTTTCAAATCCTGTATTGTCTCTTCTCTCATTTTTGTTCTCCTAATGCGATTTTTACAAGCTCTATTAACCTCTCAAACTCATCCTGCAAATAGAGATAGCCCATCAACGCCTCAAAACCGGTGGCTTTGCGGTAGTCGCTCATTGTCGCGTTTTTTGCCATTGTCGGCGATTTGGCATTCCTGCCCCGACGATAGACATCCGCCTCCTCCTGCGTCAAATGCGGCAGTAAAATTTCTATCATTTCCGCCTGTGCCTGCGCCTTTACCATGCGGCTTGTCTCTCTGTGCAGATTGGCAGCTTTTGTGTTGCCTTTTCCGACTACAATCGAGCGTATGACCAAATCGTAAATGCCGTCTCCGATATATGCAAGTGTCAACGGAGAATAGGTTCTGATGTCAATCGGTTTTAATCCGAACTGCTCTTTGATATATGCGTCTATGCCCTTTTCCATTTTACTCCTTCT
>CAKRJK010000139.1 GCA_934351705.1 uncultured Lachnospiraceae bacterium | reverse complement strand
GGGGCGGTGCTGTGGCGATAGAATCCATCAGTACTTCCTGCAGATAAAAAATGAGAGTGTTATTTCACTGTGAAATAGCACTCTCGTTTTGTATAAAAATATCTTATCTTGCTAAAATCTGTGTAATCTCTCCGATGTACATGGTGTGATAGTCATCTTTATTTGCACCGGAATACCATTTTTGGTCAATGGCAGGATCGAGGAAATTTTCTTTGTCAATCGGAACGACAGCCATTTTCTTACAAATAAATGCAAGATTTCCTTCATCAACAAAAGGAATTCCTTCATATTCATTCAGATGAAGTCCAGACACTTCAAATTTGTTCTCCTGTCTGCCGGATACCGCACCGAAATACTTTAAGTCATTTTTGTATTTTGCATCAAAGAATGTCAGAGAAAAAGTGTCATTGGAATCGATAAACTCTTTTGTGTAACGGGAGTCGCGGATAAAGATGAAAGCGACGTTTTTACCCCAAAGGTAACCCAGACCGCCCCAACTGGCAGTTAAAGCGTTGGCTTTTTCCGGTGTGCCGGAGGTGACCAACATCCATTCTTCTCCGATTTTTGTAAAAGGATCTAACTCAAACATATTGAGCGGATATGGCTGAAATGTATGCATAAAAATACCTCTTTTCTAAATTTTATAGGTCTATTGTACCATAAAAATATGGTGTATCCTAGTAAAAGTAAAAAATATTTTATAAATATAAATTATATATATGCAAAGAGAATATAAATGTGAGTTATACATTATATAAGCATTCGGAATAATCTTGACACTCACAAAAAAAAGTATAATAATTGACAACAGAGATGATGACAAAAGTAAAGAGAGGACGTGGAACAATGGACATCAGATTTGTAGAAGCAAAAACATTAAAGGAAAAACCGGATCAAAAAAATCTCGGATTCGGAAAGTATATGACAGACTACATGTTTGTGATGGATTGGACAACGGATGAGGGCTGGAAGGATGCAAGAATCGTGCCATATGAGCCGATCACCTTAGATCCTGCCTGCGTAACGCTTCATTATGCACAGGAGACTTTCGAGGGAATGAAGGCATATCGTACAAAAGAGGGTAAAATACAGCTTTTCAGACCGGAGATGAATGCAAGACGTATGATCAAGTCAAACGAAAGACTTTGTATGCCGCCGTTTCCGGAGGATATGTTCGTAGAAGCAGTCAAAGCACTGGTAAAAGTAGAAAAAGACTGGGTTCCGTCTGAACCTGAGACATCTTTATATATCAGACCGTTCATGTTTGCAACGGAGTCCGCACTTGGCGTACATATGGCAAGTGCCTATAAATTTATGGTAATCTGCTGTCCGGTAGGTGCTTACTATGCAGAGGGTATTAATCCGGTCAAAATTCTGGTTGAGGATGAACTGGTCCGTGCAGTGAAGGGAGGAACCGGATTCACAAAATGCGGCGGTAACTATGCAGGTTCTATCTTAGGACAGGTAAAAGCAGAGAAGATGGGTTATTCACAGGTACTCTGGCTGGACGGAGAACACCGCAAATATGTAGAAGAAGTCGGAACCATGAATATTATGTTTAAGATTGCGGGAGAAATCTACACCGCACCAATCGAGGGAACCGTACTTCCGGGCGTTACCAGAGATTCCATGATACACATTTTAAGAGACTGGGGTTATAAGGTAAACGAGACAAAACTTTCTGTGGATGATCTGATGAAAGCAGGTCATGACGGCACATTAGAGGAAGTATTCGGAACAGGAACGGCAGCAGTTGTCTCACCGGTCGGAGAGCTTCGTTATAAAGACGATGTGGTTACAATCAACGATTTCAAGATCGGTGAACTGACACAGAAATTGTATGACACCTTAACCGGTATCCAGTGGGGTAATCTGGAAGATAAATATAACTGGACTGTTGAAGTAAAATAACAGGAAAAAGACAGGCACCGTAAAAAACTTTTTGCATAGAATAAACAGAAGAAAAATGAGAGGTTTTCTATGGCAAGAAGCAGATTAAGAGCCATGCAGACCGACAATGTGGACAATGGAAGACTTCAGGTCAAAGTAACCGGAATCAGAAGACACAGACCGATTCCGGGAGCAAGGGTTCAAATTTATTTTACGGGAGATCCGGACTCACAGATAGAGGAATTAAGTACAAACGAATCGGGACTGACAGAGAGGATCGATGTACCTGCACCTCCGTTAGAATACAGTATGCAGCCATCCGAGCAGCAGCCTTATGCGGAATATACGGTACAGGTGACAGCACCGGGATACAATGCGATCAACGTATCGGGAATTGATGTCTTTGCAGACGAGACGGCAATTCAGGAAATCGAATTAGAGCCGCGGGAGGGCAATGACGAGATTGAGAACATCGTGATTCCGGCAAATACCCTGTTCGGCAATTTCCCGCCAAAGATTGCGGAGGCAGAGATTAAGCCGATAGCGGAAACAGGAGAGATCGTACTTAGCAGAGTGGTGATTCCCGAATATGTCATCGTACATGACGGTGTACCGACAGATTCCACCGCAACCAATTATTACGTCAGGTATCGCGATTATATAAAAAATGTTGCATCCAGCGAGATTTACGCAACGTGGCCGGACGCAACCATCCGTGCGAATATTCTGGCAATTATGTCCTTTACTTTAAATCGTGTGTATACGGAGTGGTACCGGAACAAGGGCTATGATTTCACAATCACCTCATCCACAGCGTATGACCATAAATGGGTATTCGGAAGAAATATATTTACGAACATTTCACAGATCGTAGATGATATGTTCGTCAACTATCTTTCAAGACCAAACGTAAGACAGCCGATTTTGACACAATACTGTGACGGAGAGAGAGTCTCCTGCCCGAACTGGTTAAGCCAATGGGGCAGTAAATACCTCGGAGATCAGGGATACAGCACCATAGAGATTCTTCGCTATTACTACGGAAACAATATGTATATCAACACCTCCGAACAGGTGTCGGGAGTTCCCGCATCATGGCCGAGAGTAGATTTGCAGGTCGGTTCAAGAGGAAACAGCGTAAGAATCATACAGGAACAGTTAAATGCGATAGCCAACAGCTATCCGGCAATACCAAAGATTGCAGTAGACGGTATCTACGGTCCCGCAACCAAAGCAGCCGTAGAAGCATTCCAGTCCATCTTCAATATGCCGGTCAGCGGAATCGTCGACTACCCGACATGGTATCGAATCTCCGATATCTACGTAGCAGTCACAAGAATCGCAGAACTATACCAATAAAAATCAAATACCGACCACCAAAAGTTAAACTCAAAATTAACGATTGGAGGTCGGTATTTTTATGATACAACAAAAAGTCCTTAAAAACTCTATTATCAACAAAACCACCATCCCACACTCTACTCTCAACCACAACGTCCCACCTTAAAAGCGTCTGTGATGCCGTCCCTGCAAATTGCTGTTGGGGCGTGTGAGGATTTCTTCGGGGCTTAGAGGATTTTGAATTTTGTTCAAAACGCAGCAACTTCCGTACAAGGATGTACGGAAGAGATGCAGCCGAGCCCGGATGGCGAGTCTGCATCGGTTGCGTCCGTCCCCAATCCCCCCTCACACAAAATTCCCAAATCCTCTTAGCCCCAAAGAACCCCTCACACGCCCCAACAGCAATTTGCAGGGACGGCATCACAGACGCCCCCACCCCACCAATTTCTTAAGACGCTATACCACATTTCTACAGAAAAAATTAAGTTCCCCAACTCAAAGATATTTGCTATAATAAAAAAAGCAAAAACAAAACCCCAAGCGGAGGAACTATGCCCAACTACAAATTAACCATCCAATACGACGGAACAAGATACAAAGGCTGGCAAAAACAAGTCACAACCGATGCAACCATACAGGGAAAACTGCAAAACATCTTTGAAAAGATGACAGGACGTGAAGCGGACGTACAGGGTTCGGGAAGAACCGACGCAGGAGTTCACGCCAAAGGTCAGGTCGCACATGTACACCTAAAGGGAACATGGAGTGAAGAGGAGATCAAGGACTATGCAAACCTCTATCTGCCCGAAGATATTGCCGTTTTAAACGTAGAGCGTGTTGATGAGCGTTTTCATGCAAGATTACTTGCAAAAACAAAAACATATGAATACAGAATTGCAAAAGGCAAAAAAGCCGACGTGTTTGAGCGCAGATATGTGCAGTTGATAGAAGAACCTCTGGATGTGGACAAGATGAGAGAGGCCGCTAAAAAGTTGGAAGGAGAGCATGACTTCAAGGCTTTTTGCGGAAATCCTAAGATGAAAAAGTCAACTGTCAGAACCTTGTACCGCATTGAGATTACGGAAGATGAATCCGAAATCCGGCTGCGATTTACCGGAAGCGGATTTTTACAGAATATGGTCAGAATCTTAACAGGAACATTGGTAGAGGTTGGTCTGGGCGAGCGTGAGCCCGAAGATATGGAAAGGATTTTAGAGAGCAGGAAGCGGGAAAACGCAGGAAGTACGATGCCTGCAAAAGGACTGACGCTTTTGGAAGTAAGATACAGGTGATAACATGGAACAGTGGTTAGAGATACGAAAGAGCGGCAGATTTGATGAGATAGGCAAAAAATTTGATGTAGACGAAGTGGTTGCGAGGGTGATACGCAATCGTGATGTGATAGAAGAAAAAGACATCCAAACGTTTAATAAAGGCGATTTGATAGTTAAGATTTATGTTCCTAGCGACTATAGTTTTGAAAATGTTAAATTAGAAATGGGCGCTGGCAAAAGTGATATTGAATATTTAAAAAGTAAAGATTTAACTATTAAATTAGGAGCCGGAAAAAATTATTTTGAAAAATTAGAAGTTACAAACGCAGTATCTATTGATGGTGGAGTTGGATTAACCGAAATAGAAGATGGTACTTTAAATAATTTAGACTTAGACGCCGGTGTTGGTAAAATTGCAATTAATGCAGAAATCTTAGGCACTTCCAAAATTCATTGTGGAGTTGGAGAATTAGATTTGGATTTAAAAGGCGATGCTAATGAC
>CAKRJK010000138.1 GCA_934351705.1 uncultured Lachnospiraceae bacterium | reverse complement strand
GCATTAGAGTTAAAACTGCTCTATCAGCCGCTTACAAAACAACAGGAAGAAAAATACAGACAATTCCGCCAGAGAAGAGACGGAATTGTTGAAGTACGTCCAAATGATATGCTTCAGTCGGGAGAGATTGTTCCGGAAGTGGTGCAGATACCGCAGGTGACAATGAATACAAGCCGTTTTATCACTGTGAATTTACAGGAAGAACTGGCAAAAAATATGTTGCAGATCATGGAGGCAACCGAGAAGGAAGAAGTCAATGATTCTATGGATGCCATCAAGAAGATGGTGGAAGAGATCCCATATCTGCAAATCCCACATGAGGAAAGTGACGAAGAAAAAGAAGAAAAATACGGACATATCGAGACAGATGAAGAGATTGACGGTTCTTTAAAGATTAATTTCAAAGAGCTGTTAGCAGAAGACGCCGACGGACAAATCAGCTTATGTGTGCCGAAAGACGCCATGGTAGAGCGTCAGATTACCGGACAGATGAGCATAGAAGATGTTTTAGAAGAATGGGAAAAAACAAAACGTGCGGCAGAGACAGCATTGCAGGAGGCAGAGGAGAGAAAATTAAAATCTGCGAAAGCCAGAGCACTTCAGGAGGCAGAAGACATCATGGAGCGGTTAGCAGATGTGATTCCTCAACTGAATGCAGGTCTGACGCCGAAGGAATTGTTGGAACAGGAGTATTTGCAGGATATGCCGGAAAAAGAAGAGAAGGCAGCAGAACTGTTTGAGAATGTAAATCATATCTTAGAGCAGGAGATCGAGAAGCTGTCCTTAGAAAACGAGAGTATTCAACAAAAGATAGAAGAAAATACAACGACCGCAGAGCCGGGAACAGAGCAGGAGCCGGAGCAGGCACCGATACCGACACCGCAGCCGATGAGAAGCGAAGAAGAGATATTACAGCAAAAGACCGTTGAATTGCCAACCATTCAAATGCCGGATTTAGACGAAGAAGAGACGGCAAACGGAATCAAAGAGCAGGAGGTTGAGGCAGTACCGGAGATAGAGCTGCCGGAAGAAATCTTTGATGATGCAGAGGTCACAATGGGATTGACCAAAGAACAAAAAGAAATCTTTTCTTACTTTGTTCCGATTCGCGGAATGGAGCAGCAGATATGTCAGGTATTGACAGGCGTTAAGAAGAGAACCGGAAAGAGTACAGCTTCCGCCACAGGCAATATTATCATCCAGGGCGGACAGGGAAGCGGAAAGACGGTTCTTGCCACAGATCTGATTAAGGTCATTCAGCAGGAAACAGACAATATCCGCGGAAAAGTCGGAAAGATCGAGGCATCGGCACTCAATCAGAAAGAAATACCGGACTTATTCAAGAAAGTACGCGGAGGATGTCTGATCATCGAAAAAGCGGGAGAGATTAACCGTGAGACAGCCATTAAGATGTCCTTGCAGATGGAACAGGATACGGCGGGAATGCTCGTTATATTAGAAGATACCAAAGAGGGAATCAAAAGAGCGTTGGGAAGAGATGAGAACTTCGCCAAGAAATTTACCGAGAAGATTACGATACCGATTTATTCGATTGACGAATTGGTTGAATTTGCGAAATCTTATGCACAGGAATTGGAGTATGAGATTGACGAGATGGGAATCCTTGCTTTGTATAACCGTATCAGCAACATTGAGAAATTAGATGAGGCAACCACATTATTTGAAGTAAAAGATATTGTGGATGAAGCGGTAATGAATGCGGAAAAGGGTGGATTTAAGAAAGCTTTCAGTATTTTTTCCAAGAAGCATTCCGGTCAGGGTGACAACCGAGTATTAAGAGAAAAAGATTTTGAAGAATAGAGAAAGAAGGGAATGCCGTGGGGAACTTTTCAGAATTAGATGCCTACTTATTCGGACAGGCGACACATTATGATATTTATAAAAAGCTGGGAGCGCATCCGGCAAAAGAAAACGGAAAATCGGGAATTAACTTTGCTGTATGGGCACCGAATGCAAAACGGGTTTTTGTCATCGGCGAGTTTAATGACTGGAATGAGACAAGAAATGAAATGACGCGGGTAGAACCGCAGACGATCGGCGTTTATGAGACATTTTTACCGGAAGCAAAAGTAGGAATGCTTTATAAATATGTGATTGAGACAGAAAACGGAGAGTTCCTTTACAAAGCAGATCCGTACGCAAACGAAGCAGAACTTCGTCCGGGAACGGCATCCCGTATCAGCGATATCGAGAAATTCAAATGGACCGATACCAAGTGGATGAAGGAAAGAAACGAATGCAAAGATCCGTATAGCCGACCGATGGCAATCTATGAGATGCATCCGGGTTCCTGGATGCGTCATCCGGGCAGGGAAGACGACGGATTTTACACATACCGCGAACTGGCAAAATCATTGACAGATTATGTAAAAGATATGGGATATACCCATGTAGAACTTATGGGTATTTCGGAATATCCGTTTGACGGTTCATGGGGTTATCAGGTGACGGGATATTATGCACCGACGTCCCGTTACGGTTCGCCGGAGGATTTCGCATATTTTGTGAACTATCTGCATAAGAACGGAATCGGTGTTATCTTAGACTGGGTTCCTGCACATTTTCCCAAAGATGCACACGGTCTGGCTGATTTTGACGGAACACCGATATACGAGTACCCGGACCCGAAGATGGGAGAACATCCGGAGTGGGGAACCAAGATTTTTAATTACGGCAAGAGCGAAGTAAAGAACTTCTTAATCGGAAGTGCGCTGATGTGGATTGAACATTACCACATTGACGGACTGCGTGTAGATGCCGTTGCATCCATGCTGTATCTGGATTACGGTAAGAAAGACGGCGAATGGGTTGCAAACAAATACGGTGAAAATAAAAATTTAGATTCGATAGAATTTTTCCGCCATATCAATTCTCTGATTTTGGGAAGAAATCCGGGAACGGTTATGATTGCAGAGGAATCAACGGCATGGCCGATGGTGACAGGAAGTGCGGAAAACGGCGGGCTGAATTTTACATATAAATGGAACATGGGATGGATGCATGATTTCTTAGATTATATGAAGTTAGACCCGTATTTCAGAAAAGACAATCATTATAAGATGACGTTTGCGATGAGCTATAACAGCAGCGAGCATTATATCTTAGTATTGTCGCACGATGAGGTGGTTCATTTAAAATGCTCCATGCTCAATAAAATGCCGGGCTTGGAGGATGACAAGTTTGCAAACCTCAGAGTCGGTTATGCGTTTATGATGGGACATCCGGGCAAAAAATTGCTGTTTATGGGACAGGATATTGCACAGCTTCGTGAGTGGAGCGAAGAGCGGGAGATTGACTGGTATCTGTTAGAAGATTCCAGACATAAAGGTATCCAGACCTTTTTCAGGGAATTGCTTCACATTTACAGAAAATATCCATGTATGTATGAGATAGACGGAAGCTGGGACGGCTTTGAATGGATCAATGCCGATGATACGGAAAAAAGTATTTTCAGCTTTATGCGAAAGGATGCAAACAACGGCAAACGTCTTTTGTTCGTATGTAATTTTACACCGATGGAGAGAGAAGATTACCGCGTCGGTGTGCCGGAGAAAAAGACTTACAAGCTGATTTTGGACAGTGAGGAAGAGCGTTTCGGAGGAAGCGGCAAGACGGCAAAGAAGAAATCCTATGCGGCAAAAGCGATTCCGTGGGATAACAGAGAGTATTCCATCGGATATCCGTTAGCACCATACGGAGTGGCGGTATTTGAATTTTAGTATATAGAGAATAAGCAGATTGTGATAAGAAGAAACTTGTCACTGTCTGCTTTATTTTTTTGTACAAATAACCGAAATATATAGCATAACGAAAAGGTGAACGTACAGGAGGTACTTATGAGAATAGATGCAAACAATATATCAGAGAAGATCCAAAGAGAGGGAACTGTCCACACAAAAGAAACAGGCAACATTGTGGCAGAGCAGGTAAAAAAGGCAGAAAAGCAGAATGAGAGCAGCTATTCCGTAAAGAATGTAACTTATGGAAAACCTTTTGGGCAGGAAAAAAAGAGTGCAGACGAGCTTGCGGCAGAAGCGGGAATGACAGATGCCGAATTGCTCAAAACACAGATGGTCATGCTGTCCAATACGACATCAAGCGAAGACTATGCAAAACTTCAGGAACAAGGTTACGGAAATGCAAACGGTGAGGTGCCGGAAATCGTTACCGTAATGGATAAGATAAAGATGGAGCTGGCAAAAGCAGGCGTAGACATCAGCATATTCGGAGATGATTTCAGTGCAAAAGATATTGAGGATATGACAGGAAGTGCAGCAGCCGCAAGCCAGATAGCCAATGCACTTAAGGCAGCGGATCTGCCGCAGACGACAGACAATCTGGAGGAAACCGAAGAGGCACTGGAATTGGCAGGCGGTTTGGAGACTCCGACCGATGCGGCAATCAAATATATGTTGGATAACGGGTTAGAGCCTACCATAGAAAATCTTTACATGGCAGAACACAGTGCGGTGGGAGATTACCGACAGCCAGAGGAAGAAGCGGTAGACTTTGACGGATTAAACGATCAGATCCAAAAAGTGTTAGAGGAAAACGGCTACGAAGTCAATGATGAAAATATGCAGGACTGCAAGTGGCTCATCGAAAAAGGAATCCCTGTCACAGAACAGACATTAGCAAGTTATCAGGACTTAAAGAAGCTGGAGCTGCCGACGGATACAAAAGAAGTTCTTTTGGTGATTACCGATGCCATCGCAGACGGAAAAAGGCCAAAAGACGCTATATTGGGAATCACGGCACGCCGCCGCTTGGAGGAAGTGCGTCTTGAGATGAGTGCAAAGGCAAACTACGCACACATCGGGGATGATCTGGCAATCGATACCGAGAGCATAGCAAAGAGCGTAGAGGAATTAAAAGAGGCAGAAGATACCTATTACAAAAATATTTTAGAGCAGGGCGGAGTCGAGCCGACAGAGGAAAATGTAGACACCTACCGTCAGATTGAGCAGACGATTGACGAGACAAAGCGTGTG
>CAKRJK010000137.1 GCA_934351705.1 uncultured Lachnospiraceae bacterium | reverse complement strand
TAAATACTTCCCATGATCATTGGGAAAATTCCGTAAATATCATTTCCCGGTCTCCATGTCTTTCCAAAAATAAAATCTGCAAATCCGATTTCTTTTATTGCCGGAACTCCGTTTGCAAAAAGAAAAACACAGATGAGGATGACTGATATGATGGATATACAGGCTGCGATCAAAAAAAGGATTTCCATAAAGATTTCTTTTCCTTTTTTCATACGCTTTTTTTCTCCTCTCTTACTCTATGCAAAAAAGCGGAGCTTTTCGGCTCCGCAGTTTCTTTTGTTTTACAGCTCGCTCCAGTCTGTTACTTCACCGAGGAAGATGTTTTTTACCTGTTCAGATGTTATATCTTTAATGTCGTTGTTTTTGTTTACGATGACTGCAATTCCGTCCATTGCGATTGCTGTGGAAGTTAAGCCTCCGTCTAACTCGCTGTCTTTTAAGTCACGGGATGCCATTCCGATGTCACAGGTGCCTTCCATTGCTGCTGTCATACCTGTTGTGGAATCACTTTCCTGAATCTCGATCTCTGCGTTGGTGTTAATCTTTAAGTAAGCCTCTTTTAATTTCTCCATAACCGGTGTTACAGAAGAAGAACCTGCGATTACGATTTTTCCTTTTTCCATTGTGCTTTCAAAAGAACCTTCCGCTACGGAGATGTATCCGTTATCCTCGATTACTTTCTGTCCGTCATTGCTCATGATAAAGTTGATGAAATCCTGTGTTACTTTGCTGACATCTCCTTTTGTTGCGATGTTGAAAGGTCTTGCGATCTTGTAGGAACCGTCTTTGATGTTCTCTACGGTTGGCTCTACGCCGTCTACCTTGATTGCTTTGATTGTGTCATCAATAGAACCCAAAGAAGCATATCCGATTGCATTGTCATCACCTGCTACATTTGTCATCATTGCTGCTGTGCTGTTTGCGATAACCGCTTCTGTTGTTGTGTTGTCTACCTTTTCTCCGTTTGCATCCTTTTCTTCTACTCCGAAAAGTTCAATGAATGCTCCTCTGGTTCCTGAACCGTCCTCACGTGATACAACGGTGATTTCTGCGGATTGGCTCTTTGCTCCTGAGTCTTTTGTGTCGCTTCCTCCGTTACATCCTGTGAGTGCTCCGACTGTTAATAAACCTGTTAATAAGAAACATATTGTTTTTTTCATCTTCATGTTGTTTTTTCCTCCTATAAATTTTCTATGCTTTCATCAATTTGTTGATTTAAGCTATATCTGTATTCTAAAAATCGTATGTAAAATGTAAAATCATTCTTTTGTAAAATGGAGGTAAAAACTTTTTAAAGTTGTGATTGCACAAAAAAAGGACTGCCGCAAAAAGAATTTTACTTCTTTTCTTTGACAGTCCTATGTGTGTTTTTTCTATATTTCAGGTATCTTTGTTGTAATGGATTTTAAAATTTTTACAACCGTTTCCATTCCTTCTATGGAAACGTGTTCCAACGGACCGTGGTATCCGTATCCACCGGTTCCAAGATTCGGGCATGGAAGACCTCGATAACTTAACATTGCTCCGTCCGTACCGCCACGGATTGCATCTGATACCGGTTCTATACCGCATTCGCGAATGGAGTCCTCTGCAATTTTTACTATCTGCATATCTTTTTTGATGATCTCTAACATATTGCTGTAAGAATCCTTGATTTCTAATGCAACGGTTCCCTTGCCGTATTTATCGTTGATATTCTGCTCGATTTCACGCAATTTTTCTTTTCGTGTTTCAAATTTTTCTTTGTCGTGATCTCTTATAATATAGGAAAGCGATGCATTTCCGACTTCACCATCCATGTGTATCAAATGATAAAAGCCTTCTCTTTTTTCTGTGTGCTGCGGTGTTTCGTTTTCCGGAAGCATGGATTGAATCTCACAGGCAACTGCTGCCGCATTTACCATAATGTCTTTTGCCTCTCCCGGGTGTACATTTACTCCTTTTACGGTAAACTCCGCACTTGCCGCATTAAAGTTTTCATAAGAGATCTCTCCCTCGTATCCTCCGTCTACGGTATATGCAAAGTCTGCCTTAAAATAATCCAGGTCTAACAGTTCCGCTCCGCTGCCCACTTCTTCATCAGGAGTAAATCCTACCCAGATATCTCCGTGCGGAATATTTTCTTTTTTGATCTCCTCTACTGCCTGCATGATTGCGGCAATACCCGCTTTGTCATCTGCACCGAGAAGTGTTGTTCCGTCTGTTGTGATCAATGTTCTTCCCTTCAGACTTGTGAGCGTCGGAAAATCTGTAACCTTGATATATTCTCCGCTTCCTTTTAATAAGATGTCTTTTCCGTCATAATTTTCTATTATCTGAGGTTTGACATTTTCGCCTGTCATGTCCGGTGCTGTGTCCATATGTGCAATAAATCCGACTGCTCTTGCAGACTCCATTCCTTTTGTGGCAGGAAGTAATCCGTAAACGTAAGCATGTTCGTCCATCTTGACTTTTTCTAAACCGAGTTCTTTTAATTCTTTTTCCAATTCTTCCGCTAAATCAAACTGGCGTTTTGTACTTGGTATACAATCTTTGTCTTCTTCTGAAGTTGTCCAGTAAGAAACGTATTTTAAAAACTTCTTTTCAACTGACATTGAAACCCCTCCTTTTTGGTCTATACAAATTTTTAAATATTTTACACAAAATAAAAAGTACCGTCCCCAATGCTCTATGTCATCAAAAACAGTACTTTGAAAATGCGCCTTCAGGGGTTCGAACCCTGGACACCCTGATTAAGAGTCAGGTGCTCTGCCAGCTGAGCTAAAGGCGCTTGCAATTTTTCAACGCAGATATGATTATATCGCATTTTGAAATAAATTGCAATACTTTTTATGTAGTTTTTGTTGCTTGTCCGTATTTTATTTGTGCTACATATTTGCGATCAATGCAGCGATTTCATCCGGACTCATTACCTTGTTCGGATCGCTTAAATCCGGCATTGCCGGTGCGGCTTCTTCTGTTGGTTGTTCTGCCGCAATCTCTTCGTTAGCCGGTTCTTCGGCAACTTCTTGTGCCGGTTCACTTTCTCCGGCTGATGTGTTTGCAATCAGTGCAGCGATTTCATCCGGGCTCATTACTTTGTTTGGATCGCTTAAATCCGGCATTGGCGGTGTCGCTTCTTCGGTTGCGGTTTCCTCGGTTGCGATTTGTTCTGTTACCGGTTCTTCGGTAACTTCTTCTGCCGGCTCGCTCTCTTCGGCTGTTGTATTTGCTATCAATGCTGCTATGTCATCTGGATTCATCACTTTATTTGGATCGCTTAAATCTGGCATTGGTGGTGTCGCTTCTTCGGTTGCGATTTCTTCTGTTATCGGTTCTTCCGTAACTTCTTCTATCGGTTCACTCTCTTCTTCCGATGTATTTGCTACTAATGCTGCAATTTCGTCCGGGCTCATTACTTTATTCGGATCGCTTAAATCCGGCATTGGCGGTGCGGCTTCTTCTGTTGGTTCTTCTGCTACAAATTCCTCTGTTGAGATTTCTTCTGCCGGTTCTTCTAATACACTTTCTTCTACCGGAATCTCCTCTGCAACAGATTCATCAAATGAAGATTCCTCGATTTTAACAGGAATTGCCTGATCTACTTTTGAAATCTCTACCTGACTGACATTTGTTGTCGGTTGTTGTACAGTATTCTGAGTCTGTGATGTGGCAATGGTATTGATTGCCTGAAGCATTTCATTTTTTAAACTTAACTGCAACTCTTTGATCGTTGCGTTAATCTCCTGTTGCTTGAGAATGACATCTTTCATCTGCTGCTCTGTAATCTGGTTCTGACTTTCTAATAATTTCTTATTATTCTCATCGAGCATGTCCTCAAGTTCAAAAACTTTTTCAAGCAGCTTATCGTTGGAATTCATAAGTGCATCTGCATTTTCTTTGCTTCTGCTGATATTTACTTTTGCAATGGCTTTTTGAGCTGTAATTAATTCTTCTGTCGGAAGTTTAATACTTTTTTCTAAACTTTCTAATCTCTGGAATATCTCATCAAAAGATTTACGAATAATCAAATAGGATGCTTTTTGTGATTTAAACAGATTATCGTGTTCTTCTCTTTCAGCTTTTGCCTTATTGTATTGTATCTGTACAATACTGCTGATTAAGATATATACCATGACCAAAATAATCATTCCGAAAATACAAAGATAAATTGGCTCTCCTCCCAGATTAATCATGATATAGAACTCTGCTAAAATTCCTATCATAATAATTAAAACAGAAAAAATAACTTTGATATAATTGTTATCTTTCTTTTGTTCTTTAGAATTGTTTTTGCTCATGTAAATACCTCCATAAATTATACATTACTCTTATTATATCGTGTACGAGGTCGTATGTCGATGGGTTTTTGACCATAATTAACTCTTTTTTTACAGATAGCTTCTTATCTTATAAAGAAGATAAAAAATATTTTCCCTCTTTTTCAAAAAAAGGGTTGAAGTATAAATTACACTTTGTAGAATATAGGTATCGGGCGCCCGATGAGAAAATATTTGGAGGTTTTATATGAGTAATATTAAAGTATTTTCCATCGGAAAAATTGTAAATGAAGAGGAAGCGGTTAAGGTAGTTGTTGATCCAAAGTATGCAGCGGGATTGAAAGGACTGGAAGGATACAGTCATGTGCAGATACTGTGGTGGATGGACGGCTTACCATATTGACCTTGCCATGTTTTCTTGTTATCATATAATCAGTGTGGGGGCTTTGGTGGCAAGTCCGCCGCCCTCGCAATGTTTCCAAAAATCCTATTTATTAGGATTTTTTTCTTTTTTCTGGTCATCTATTAGTTGATTGACCTTTTCTTTGGCTTCTTCAAGATTTTCACATCCATCCAGAATCATTCCAAACATTCTTAGTATTTTCTCAAATTGGCTGTCTGTCATTCAATAAGTGATTTCAAGGAACCGCATATAATGCGGCATATACCTATCGTAATTATAGTTACTACCTTTATTTTAGGGTTTTTCAGTTAAGTATAACTTTAGAAAATTACAGTTTGACAACTTCATATTTACACAAAGCAGTTAGTCTTAGGATTGACTGCTTTTTTTGTACCCG
>CAKRJK010000136.1 GCA_934351705.1 uncultured Lachnospiraceae bacterium | reverse complement strand
TTACGGAGTCGGAGTTAATATCCGCATGATCGCAACATCAGAAATCAGAATTACCGTGCTGATCGACGAGGCAGATGTTGATACGGCAACAAAAGCGGTACATGATAAATTCATCGAAGACTAGAAACGAAATACAATAAAGGAGGCTGACGCTTCACGGGTTTTGATCCGTAAAAGCGTCAGCCTCTTTTTCTGCTTGAAAATAATAAAACTAAATAACATAATCCTCAAAGTTATCCGCGGTTTGAACCACAGGCTGTTCATCCAGAATCGTGCAATACAGTTCAACTTTGGTCTGCTGTATATAAGGGGCAATCCATAACATACCGACACCAAAAGACAATATGCCCAAAAGAACCATGCCGATAAAGCTCAAAGACAAATAAAAGGCACGTCCCTTATTTCCTTTCATCAAAGAAGCACATTGATGGAAAGCATCAATCACTTTTAGATCAGGATTGTCAATCAACAGATAATAGACAATAAAGTACCGATACACAATAATCAGTTCAACCACAAAACCTGCAATGCCCAAAAGAACAGCAACCGATTTCAGCCCCAAAGAAGGATGGGATCTAAGATAGGTGGTCAAAAGGTTACAAGGCAGCATAGGAAGGTTTGTGAGTATCGCCAAAAGAATATAAGCACCGATAAACCGCATCGGACGGTTGCGAAAAGCAAAGGCAAAATCATTCATGCTGCAGTAAGTACCTCTGGCAAGATTCATATGCATACTGGAAATTCCGACGGAAAACAGAATGCAGATCAAAGAGATGATAAAACGGGCTATCATTGAAATATAGTATTGTGCTAAAGTCGGGTAAAGTGCGATTGACGTGACAAAAGGAATCACGCAGACAAATGCGATACCAAACAACAGTGCATTTGCACCGATGATAAGTCCCCAGTTATTGCTCAGGTGTTCCCGTGCCAGACGCTTTAATTCACTTGAAGTTTTTTTCATTATTGTACGCTCTCTTTCTTATTTGAATACGTTCTAAAAAGTATTGTCATCATAAAGATCATTCCAAATGTCATCGGAATCATAATCGTTATAATAATCATCGTAATCGTAACCATTATAATACTGGTCCATCTGACGCTTGTATTCCCGCTCGAATTCGTCGATAAAGGAAGTGCTTGAAGTCGTTGCGATTGCTAACAGCAAAATGAAAGCACCTGTGCAGGCAGAAATGATTCCGAGAATCATGCCGGCTTTTCCTTTTCCGGCAGTCGTTAATTCGCCGCCTTTTGAAAGGATTGCCAAAATAATCGCAAGAGCACCGCAGATTAACGGGAGTATTATTGTGATAGAACATAAGAGTCCGGCAATTCCGAGAACAAGAGCGGCAGTAGCCAGCCCATCGGAACGCTTGTCTTTGTGGTAATCATCGTGTTGCTGGTAATTATCATATTGTTGATAATTATAATTATCCATAACAAAACCTCCTATAAAAGTATAATATTCAACAATATTATAGCATTGCAAAAAATAAAAGACAATAATTCTTTCTTGAAGAGAACAGGCTTTTTCGATATAATGGAAAAGCATATAGAGAAAAGAGGAAACAAAGTTTGGATATTATAAAAAAGATAGCACAGGAACTGCAAATCAAAGAATCACAGGTCAAAGCAACCGTTCAACTGATTGACGAGGGCAATACCATTCCATTTATCGCCCGTTATCGAAAAGAAGTCACGGGGGCTTTGAATGATGAAGTTCTTCGTAACTTGTCAGAACGCCTGACATATCTGCGAAATCTGGAAGAAAAAAAGGAACAGGTTTTGGCAAGTATCACAGAGCAGGGCAAGCTGACCGAAGAATTAAAGCAACAGATATTGGCGGCGGAAACACTCGTCGTAGTGGATGACTTATATCGTCCGTATCGCCCGAAACGCCGTACCAGGGCAACCATAGCAAAAGAAAAGGGATTGGAACCGCTTGCAAACATTATCATGCTGCAACAGACAGAACACAGTCTGGAAGAAGAGGCTTTGGCGTTTCTTGATGAAGAAAAAGGAGTAGCTGCCATGCAGGACGCGGTGGACGGTGCAAAGGACATCCTTGCGGAATATATTTCGGATGAGGCAGATTATCGAATCCATATCCGCGGGCTTACCGCAAAGCACGGAAAGATCGTGTCTGTGGCAAAAGATTCCGAGGCGGAATCCGTATACGAGATGTATTATGAGTTTGAAGAGCCGATACAGAAATTGGCGGGACACAGGATTTTAGCCTTGAACCGAGGTGAAAAAGAAAAAGTCTTAACCGTCAAGGTCGAGGCACCTGAGGAAAGAATCCTTTTATATCTGGAGAAAAAGGTAATCCGAAAAGACAATCCGTATACAACACCGATCTTAAAAGAAGTGGTACAAGACAGTTATCAGAGATTGATCGCTCCGGCGATAGAGCGGGAGATCCGCAACGATTTGACGGAACAGGCGGAGGACGGTGCAATCCGTGTCTTCGGAAAAAATTTAGAGCAGTTATTAATGCAGCCGCCAATCGCAGGACAAGTCGTTTTAGGCTGGGACCCGGCATTCCGTACCGGTTGCAAACTGGCAGTCGTAGATGCAACAGGCAAAGTGCTTGACACAACCGTCATCTATCCGACTGCACCGCAGAATAAAGTCGAGGAATCCAAAAAGATTTTAAAACACCTGATTTCCAAGTACAAGATTACATTGATTTCCGTGGGAAACGGAACAGCGTCAAGAGAGTCGGAGCAGGTGATCGTCGATCTGATTAAAGAACTTCCGGTTTCCGTTCAATATATTATCGTTAATGAGGCGGGAGCGTCCGTATATTCGGCAAGCAAACTGGCGACAGAGGAATTTCCGAACTTTGATGTAGGTCAAAGAAGTGCTGCGTCCATTGCAAGAAGACTGCAGGACCCGTTGGCGGAATTGGTCAAGATAGATCCGAAATCGATCGGTGTAGGACAATATCAGCACGATATGAATCAGAAAAAATTAAGCGAGGCACTGGGCGGAGTCGTAGAAGACTGCGTCAATAAAGTGGGCGTGGACTTAAACACAGCGTCAGCCTCCTTGTTAGAATATATTTCCGGTATCAGCAAAACGATTGCCAAAAACATTGTGACATATCGGGAAGAGAACGGACGGTTTGAGACAAGAGCACAACTTTTGAAAGTTCCGAAACTCGGACCGAAAGCATATGAACAGTGTGCGGGATTTATGCGGATACAAGACGGTAAGAATCCGCTGGATGCAACCAGTGTCCACCCGGAGAGTTATGCTGCCGCAGAAAAATTACTGAAAAAGCTGGGCTACGAAAAGCAGGACATCATAAACGGCAATCTAAAAGGAATCACCAAAAAAGCCGGAGACAGCCGGGCGTTAGCACAGGAGCTGGAAATCGGACAATTAACCTTAGAAGATCTGTTAAAAGAACTTGAGAAACCGGCAAGAGATCCACGAGATGAAATGCCAAAACCGATTTTGCGTACCGATGTGTTAGAGATGAAAGACTTAAAAGAGGGTATGATCTTAAAAGGCACGGTGCGAAATGTAATCGACTTTGGTGCGTTTGTAGATATCGGAGTACATCAGGACGGCTTGGTACATATTTCGCAGATGAGCGAGAAGTACATCAAACATCCGTTGGAAGTTGTCAGCGTCGGGGATATCGTAGAAGTTCAGGTAATGTCTGTGGACTTGAAAAAGCAAAGAATACAGCTTACCATGAAAATAAACAAATAGAGAAAAACAGAGGAGTTAAATAATTATGAGTAACGAGACAAAGAAAAAGACAATCAATGTGCGGTATATGACCATGACAGCAATGCTTTCCGCGGTAGCGTTCGTGTTGATGTTTCTGGAGTTTAGCGTACCGTTTATGCCATCCTTTATCAAGATGGATTTATCAGAGCTTCCGGCATTGATCGGAGCATTTGCAATGGGACCGTTAAGCGGTGTGGTAATCTGCCTGATCAAAAATTTACTGCATTTGCTGATGAGTACCAGCGGCGGAGTCGGAGAACTCTCTAACTTTTTGTTAGGAGCACTGTTCGTATTGCCGGCAGGAGCGATGTACAAAAGAAAAAAAGGAAGAAAATCAGCATTAATCGGTTCTCTGGTAGGTGCGGTAGTCATGGCGGCAGTGAGTGTCGTAACCAACTACTTTATCGTGTATCCGGTCTATGAAGCATTTATGCCGATGGAAACCATCATTGCCATGTATCAGGCGATTTTACCGAGTGCGGACAATCTTTTGAAATGTCTGGTTATTTTTAATATGCCGTTTACGTTTGTAAAAGGTCTTATCAATGTAATTATTACATTTTTGATTTACAAGCACATTTCACCGATCATCAAGGGAACACAGGGAAAATAGGAGCGTGAGGATATGCGTGAAGAATTTGATGTCAATTTAACACCGAAGGATATGTACAAATTTAATATGTATCACACTTATCACAGCAGACACGGAATCTTTTCAATCATAATGGCAATTTTTGTATTTGTTGTGGCAGGGATCACATGGGGAAATATCGAGATGACATACAGTGTCATTTATCTTCTGCTGGGTGTGCTGTTTATCGTGTATTACCCGTTACTGCTCTGGACGTTGACAAAAACACGGATGCAGAAATCAGAAGCGTTACGAAAGACACAGCACTTTATCGTGGACGAGCAGGGCGTGACTATGGTACAGGAAGATGCACAGGCGGGTTTCGAGTGGAAGCAGGTCTATAAAGCGGTCTCTACAAAGAGCAATCTATTGCTCTATACCACAAGAGAAAATGCTTACATCCTGCCGAGAGACCAGATAAAAGAGCATTATGAGCCAATCTGTGCCATTATGCGGGACAAATTAGAAAAATATCGTTTAAAAATAAAGTAGGTGCTTATGGTAATAGAGACTTTTTCGGCAAAAGAAACAGAAGAATTGGGATACAGGATAGGAAAAGAAGCGAAACCGGGAGATGTGTATACCCTGATCGGAGATCTGGGTGTGGGAAAGACAGTTTTTACGCAGGGAATTGCGAAAGGCTTGGATATTACCGAACCGATCAGTAGTCCTACTTTTACGATTGTCCAGGTT
>CAKRJK010000135.1 GCA_934351705.1 uncultured Lachnospiraceae bacterium | reverse complement strand
GCAGATTTACACCAGTGGGGCAACGAACATTTTCAAGTATCCTGAATTAAGCGATTCCAAGAGTGCCAGCGAGTTGATCGAGGCATTTGAAGAAAAGAAAGAATTAGCAAACCTCGTAACAGAGACGCTAAGTGCTGAAGAAAGCACAGGAATTCAGGTATACATCGGCAGTGAGACACCGATACAGACCATGAAAGACTGTAGTGTTGTCACAGCAACCTATGAATTAGGCGAGGGAGTTCAAGGAACAATCGGAATTATCGGTCCAAAGCGAATGGATTATGAGAACGTAATGGACAATTTGAAGAACCTCAAGGCACAGTTAGACGAAGCGTTTAACAAGCCCAAAGGTTAAATAGAAAGGTGGAAAGACATGGCAGAGAATCAAAAAGAGGAAGAAATCCTCGAAGAAACATTAGAAAAAGAAGCAGACGGAGCAGAAACCGCAGCACAGCAGACAACAGAGGAGGAGCCGAAAGCGGAGAAAGCCAAAGAGGATAAGAAATCAAAATCCAAAAAGAAAAAAGACAAAAAAGAAGAACAGATAGAAGAACTCAATGACAAGGTAAAACGCCAGATGGCAGAGTTTGATAATTTCCGCAAACGTACGGAAAAAGAAAAAGCCCAGATGTTTGAAATCGGAGCAAAAAGCATTATCGAGAAAATACTTCCGGTCATTGATAATTTTGAAAGAGGCTTGGCAACAGTCCCGAAAGAAGAGGAGGACAGTCCTTTTGTAGAGGGAATGAACATGATATACAAACAGCTTATGAATGAATTAGAACAGGCAGGAGTTGCCGTGATTGAGGCTGTCGGAAAAGAGTTTGATCCGGAATACCACAATGCAGTCATGCAGGTGGAAAATGATGAGTTAGAGCCGGGAACCGTTGCACAGGAGTTACAAAAAGGTTACACCTACCGCGATAGTGTGGTTCGCCACAGTATGGTAGCAGTAGTTCAAGAATAAAAGCATTTTATATAATATTAGGAGGAATGAATCATGGGTAAGATTATTGGTATTGACTTAGGAACAACAAACAGCTGCGTAGCAGTTATGGAAGGCGGTAAACCGGTTGTTATCGCAAATACAGAAGGAGCAAGAACAACTCCGTCCGTTGTAGCATTTACAAAGTCCGGTGAGAGATTAGTAGGTGAGCCTGCAAAACGTCAGGCAGTTACCAACGCAGAAAAAACAATTTCATCCATCAAAAGAGAGATGGGAACAGATTACAAAAAACAGATTGATGACAAGAAATATTCTCCACAGGAAATTTCAGCAATGATTCTGCAAAAATTAAAAGCAGACGCAGAGGGTTATCTGGGAGAAAAAGTATCCGAGGCAGTTATCACAGTTCCGGCTTACTTCAACGATGCACAGCGTCAGGCAACCAAAGATGCAGGTAAAATCGCAGGTCTGGATGTAAAACGTATCATCAACGAGCCGACAGCAGCAGCACTTGCTTACGGACTTGACAATGAAAAAGAGCAGAAGATCATGGTATACGATTTAGGTGGTGGTACCTTTGATGTATCCATTATCGAAATCGGTGAGGGTGTTATCGAAGTATTATCTACTTCCGGTAACAACAGACTCGGCGGAGATGACTTTGACCAGAAAGTAACAGACTGGATGTTGGCAGAGTTCAAGAAAGCAGAAGGTGTAGACTTATCTACCGATAAGATGGCACTTCAGAGATTAAAAGAAGCAGCAGAGAAAGCAAAGAAAGAGTTATCCTCTGCAACCACTACAAATATCAATCTTCCGTTCATCACAGCAACAGCAGAAGGACCGAAACATTTTGATATGAACTTAAGCCGTGCAAAATTCGATGAGTTGACACATGACTTAGTAGAAAAGACAGCAGAGCCTGTACAGAACGCATTGAGAGATGCAGGAATCACAGCAGCAGACTTAGGTCAGGTATTGTTAGTCGGTGGTTCTACACGTATCCCGGCAGTACAGGATAAAGTAAAACAGTTGACAGGCAAAGAGCCGAGCAAATCCTTAAATCCGGATGAGTGTGTTGCACTCGGTGCTTCCATCCAGGGTGGTAAATTAGCAGGAGATGCAGGTGCAGGCGAAATCCTTCTTTTGGATGTTACTCCGTTATCCTTATCTATCGAGACAATGGGTGGTGTTGCAACCAGATTGATCGAGAGAAATACGACAATCCCTACAAAGAAGAGCCAGATTTTCTCAACAGCAGCAGATAATCAGACAGCCGTAGACATCAACGTAGTACAGGGTGAGAGACAGTTTGCAAGAGATAACAAATCACTTGGTCAGTTCCGTTTAGACGGTATCCCACCAGCACGTCGTGGTGTTCCGCAGATCGAGGTTACATTCGATATCGATGCAAACGGTATTGTAAATGTATCCGCAAAAGATTTGGGAACAGGAAAAGAGCAGCATATCACCATCACAGCAGGTTCCAACATGTCAGATGATGATATTGAGAAAGCAGTAAAAGAAGCTGCTGAATTTGAGGCACAGGATAAGAAGAGAAAAGAAGCAATTGATGTAAGAAACGATGCAGACGCATTCGTATTCCAGACAGAGAAAGCATTAGAAGAAATCGGTGACAACATTGACGCAGCAGACAAATCTGCAGTAGAAGCTGATTTATCCGCATTAAAAGCAATGGTAGAAGCTCATCAGAACGCAGAGGAGATGACAGAGGATCAGGTAGCTGAGATGAAAGCAGCGCATGAGAAACTGACAGAGAGTGCTCAGAAGGTATTTGCAAAGATGTATGAGCAGGCACAGGCAGCTCAGGCAGCCGGTGCAGGTCCGGACATGGGAGCAGGCCCGGATATGAGCAACATGGGTTCTAATGCAGATGATGATGTAGTAGACGCAGACTATAAAGAGGTATAGACTGAGGAATCGTTAGCAAAGTAAACAAAGGGTTGGCGGGATACTCCGTCAACCCTTACAAACGGTAAGAGGGAAATTGATATGGCAGAACAAAAAAGAGATTATTATGAGGTCTTAGGTGTTGAAAGAAATGCCGATGATGCGACCATCAAAAAGGCATACCGGGCACTTGCAAAAAAATATCATCCTGACATGAATCCGGGCGATGCCGAAGCAGAGAAAAAATTCAAAGAGGCATCCGAAGCCTATGCGGTTTTAAGTGATGCGGATAAGAGAAAACAGTATGACCAGTTCGGACACGCAGCTTTTGAAGGCGGTGCCGGCGGAGCAGGAGGATTTGATTTCTCCGGTATGGATTTCGGAGACATTTTCGGAGATATTTTCGGAGACTTCTTCGGTGGAGGCTCCAGAAGAAGTGCGAACAACGGACCGAGAAAGGGCGCAAATTTAAGGGCAAGCGTTCGTATTACATTTGAAGAAGCAGTCTTCGGATGTGAAAAGCAGATTGAGATTGTGTTAAAGGACGAGTGTAAGACCTGTGGCGGTTCCGGTGCAAAACCGGGAACCAGTAAGGATACCTGTCCGAAATGTGGTGGAAAAGGAAAAGTTATGTACACGCAGCAGTCCTTATTTGGCATGGTTCAGAATGTACAGACTTGTCCGGATTGTCACGGAACAGGTCAGATCATCAAAGAAAAATGCAGTGATTGTCGCGGAACAGGATACATCGCAAGCAAGAAAAAAATCAGTGTAACCATTCCGGCAGGTATTGACAACGGACAGAGTGTTCGTATCCGTGATAAAGGAGAGCCGGGTATCAACGGAGGGCCGAGAGGAGATTTGCTGGTAGAAGTAGTTGTAAGCAATCATCCGATTTTCCAGAGACAGGACATGAATCTGTATTCGACCGCACCGATTTCTTTTGCACAGGCAGCATTGGGCGGTGAGGTGCGTATCAGCACGATTGACGGAGATATTTTATATGATGTCAAACCGGGAACACAGACAGATACCAAGATTCGTCTGAAAGGCAAGGGTGTACCATCCCTTAGAAATAAAAATGTACGCGGTGACCACTATGTTACTCTGGTAGTGCAGGTGCCAACCAACCTGAACAACGAGGCAAAAGAGGCATTGCGTAAATTCGACGAGGCAAGCGGTGATTCGTTAAAAAAACAAAACGGTGCAGCCGGTAACGCACAAAAACCTAAGAAAAAAGGGTTTATGGACAAATTGAAAGAGTCCTTAGATGACATATAAATCACTAAATGTCACAAGAAAACATAAGAAAAATAGGTCAAATCGACCATAGATTTTTACTCCTATATATTGTATACTGTTTCCGATACGATTATCTTATGCACTAGATGTTGTACAAAAAGCGGAGCTTTTCTGCATGGTGCATATGTTTGTTGTAAAAGGAGCGAAAGCTATGAGTCAGCATACATCGGCTGCACATGATACCAAAGAGCAGTTTCAGCAATGGTGTTTCCACGAGACAGTGGAATTAGAGCGAAAAAAGCAAAACTTTACAGAAGAGAAAGAAGCGTTTGAGGAGGAAAGACGTTCCTTTGAACAGGAGAAGAGACGTTTTGAACGACTTAACGAGCAGGAAAACAGCCGTTTGCAACAACAGGAGCAGCTTATCAATATGAAACGGCGTATTTTAGAAGAAGAGTTGCGCAAACTTGCAAATGAGAAAGAACAGATTCGCAGGGAGAAGCAATTTTATGAAAGACGTGCCCGACAGGAGCAGAGAACACATACGACCACTCCTGCAAGCGGCAAGGTTGTTCAGGGCGAAATGTTTTTTAAAGGCGTTGCAAATGAACTTGCTCTCAAGAAACGATATAAAGATTTGATTAAGATTTATCATCCCGACAATCTCAATGGAGATCACGATACCATACTGGAGATTAACCGGGAATATGAGAAATTAAAAAAAGCATTTTAAAAGGACACAGATATCATTGCTGGTATCTGTGTCCTTCTGTTTCTAAGAAGTCTGCGTTGCTTTTGCAAGCTGTGAGCGTAATTTTGCCAGTTCGGATTCCAACTGTTTGTTGCGTTGGATGGCTCTTTCGGCTCTCTTTCGTTCCCGTTCGGTATTCTCACGTTCCTGTTCCCGTCCAAGTTGTATCAGATTCATCTTCATATCCTCCCATTCTGTCGATTCCCTCACTTCATTTACAATC
>CAKRJK010000134.1 GCA_934351705.1 uncultured Lachnospiraceae bacterium | reverse complement strand
GTTCTATGTCTATGTCTACAACAGACAGCCGGGAATAAAGATTGACTATGCCACCGGATACAGTGAGGAAGAGAAAACGGACAGCGGGGACAGTTCGCAGGAGAGTACTTATGTCATTAACACGAACACGGGAAAATTCCACAGAGCGGATTGTTCGTCGGTGCAGAGCATGAAAGACAAGAATAAAGTTACTTATACGGGAGAGAGAAACAAATTATTAAATGCGGGTTATGAGCCGTGCGGACAATGCAATCCGTAATCAATTAAGATAATTCTAACAAGGGAAGATGATGAGATACTGTTTAGTTTTTTAGAAAAACAGCCGATATATAGTATGCAAGAAATTCACAATTCGCCACGGATGGCGAATATTCTATCAGATCATGGAAAAGAAAGGATGTGAGTACCATGATTATCGACAGCAGTAAGGTAGGTATGAGCAGTTCACGCACCTACACATCATCTTCCTTTGTCATGCAGTCGGATACTATGATATCAAGAGCCGATCAGGCGGTACTTCTGGATTTATCCGATGAATCTAAATCCTTAATGGAACAGATGAAAGACATCGAAAAGCAGAAAAAGGATGAGCAAACCCAAAAAGAACAACAGAATATGAAGGAGTGGCTCCAAAAGAGGACAGAGATGGCAAATAATACACCGAGACAGAATCCGATGGTGAAGTCATTCGAGGAGATGCGGATCGAGCTTTTGCGGCAGATGTTGGAGTCCATGCGGAATATGCAGGACGGAGGAAAACATAATCTGCGAAGACAGATGAAAAGATTAGGCACTATGAGTACGTCAAATGTACAGCAGACACAGTTCAGTCAGGATGCAGGCGTACAGACAGTTGGTACGGCAACACCGGGCGTTGTCAGCACAGGACAGACCAAAATGGTAAGACAGACGGTGACCTCCGCCTTTTTCAAGGAAAAGGAGACAACGGCGTTTGCGGCTCAGGGAACGGTTCATACGGCAGACGGAAGAGATATTAATTTCGGTGTCAGCTTTGAGATGAGCAGAGCGTTTGCGGCACAATACGAGACTTACACGAAAGAGGAGTACATTTTGTGCGATCCGCTTGTGATCAACATGGATGCCAATGTCACCGAGGTAGCGGATCAGAAATTCTATTTTGATCTGGACGCAGATGGAACAGAAGAGGAAGTTTCCTTTGTGGGAAAAGGAAGCGGATTTTTGGCATTGGACAAAAATAACGACGGAATCATCAATGACGGAAGTGAGTTGTTCGGAACGCAGTCGGGCGATGGTTTTAAAGATCTCGCAGCGTATGACGAGGACGGAAACGGCTGGATTGACGAGGCAGACGATATTTACAAATATCTGAAGGTATGGACAAAGGACGAAAACGGAAACGATAAACTTCTGGATCTGAAAGAGGCAAATGTAGGAGCAATTTATCTGGGAAACACAGATACGCAGTTCAGCTTGAACAATGCCGCAAACAAGACCAACGGAGTGATTCAGAAGACAGGAATCTATTTAAAAGAATCGGGTGAGGTTGGAACTGTACAGCACGTTGATTTAGCGTTATAATAGCGTTATGATGAAAAATTTAGAATTATATTTCCATATTCCGTTTTGTCTCAAGAAATGCAATTATTGTGATTTCTTATCCGGTGAGGAGAGCGAGTTTCAAAAGCGGGAATATGTAAGAGCATTATTGAATGAAATTAAATATCAGGCATATGACTGTGAAGATTATGAAGTGTCCAGCATCTATTTTGGCGGAGGAACACCGTCCAGCCTAAAGGCACAGGTGATTGTAGAACTCATGGAGCAGACGAGAGCGTATTTCCGCGTCAGGGAAGATGCGGAGGTTACCGTGGAATGCAATCCGGGAACGGTGGACCGGGAAAAGCTGGCATTGTACAAGATGTGCGGTGTCAACCGTCTCAGTCTGGGATTGCAGTCTGCGGATAATCAAGAACTGCATATGCTTGGAAGAATCCATACGTTTGAGGATTTTTTGGAAAGCTATGACGCGGCGAGAAAGGCAGGCTTTGAGAACATTAACGTAGATTTGATGTCAGGACTTCCGAATCAGACCTTAGCAACGTATGAAAAGACATTAAAACAGGTGATCAGGTTAAAGCCGGAGCATATCTCGGCATATAGCCTCATTATTGAAAAAGACACTCCGTTTTATGATCTGTATGCGGAGGACGATTATCTGCGGGCAAGAGGAGAACAGCCGAAGTTTTTGCCGAGCGAGGAAGAAGAGCGGCGGATGTATGAGCTGACAAAAGAAATGTTGGCAGACAACGGACTTTTCCGTTATGAGATTTCCAATTATGCAAAACCGGGTTATGAGTGCAGACATAATATCGGTTATTGGAGGAGAGAGAATTATATCGGAATGGGACTGGGTGCAAGCTCGCTGTTTGAGCATACCAGATTTCGTAATACCGATGTTTTGTTTGATTACCGGAAGGGTAATTTTGACCGTATGGACGAGGAGGTTTTAAGTCATCGTTCACAGATGGAGGAATTCATGTTTTTGGGACTTCGTATGACAGATGGGGTTTCCAGAGAAGAGTTTCGTAAGAACTTTGGAATTGAGATTGACGGTGTTTACGCAAAACCGCTTCAAAAATTAACGGAAAACGGTTACTTGGAGCAAAAGGACGGCAGAATCTATTTTACGGACGAGGGAATCAATGTGAGTACCACGCTGTTGACCGAGTTCATGTTATAAGCCGGTTTTGCAAAGATATCTGCAAAGCCAAAATCAGAAAATCAGTCGAAAAGTAAGCAATGGATGCCTACTTCTTATAAAAAGAAGTAATGGCATCCATTTTTGCACTCATATTGCGAAAAAGTAAATCGACAACAGTCAGAGCCGCCATAGCCTCGACAACAACAACTGCTCTCGGAACAATGACAGGATCGTGTCTGCCCTGAATCTCAATTTCGATATTTTCTCCCGCTTTGTTGATTGTTTCCTGCTTGGAAAAAATAGAAGGTGTCGGTTTGACTGCGGCACGGAATACAATCGGACTTCCGTCGCTCATGCCGCCCAAGATACCGCCGGCATGGTTTGTCTTTTTGCAGACATTGCCGTTTTCATCATAGTAAAAAGCGTCGTTGTTTTCACTTCCGTTAGAAAAGGCAGTAAGAAAACCGTCACCAATCTCAAATCCTTTGACAGCACCGATCGAAAACATGGCTTTGGCGAGGTTTGCGTCCAATTTGTCAAAGACGGGATCTCCGATTCCCACCGGCATACCGTCAATGATACATTCGATGACACCTCCGGCGGAGTCATGCTTTTGCATACATTCTTCCAGATAAGCGGAGGCTTTTGCAGCAGCATCGGAATCCGGCATATAAAGAGCATTGTCATCACGTTCGGCAAGCTCCAGTTTGGAAATGGAAATATCCCCGATGGATTTGGTATAGGCAGTCAGTGTAATGCCAAGCTGCCGTAAAATTTTTGCAGCAACCGCACCTGCGGCAACCCGCCCGATCGTCTCGCGTCCGGAGGAGCGTCCGCCTCCGCGGTAATCGCGGAAACCGTATTTGACATCAAACGGGTAATCTGCGTGTCCCGGTCGGTAGCAGGCGGCAATCGCACTGTAATCCTTTGATTTTTGATTTTCATTATATACAATCAGAGAAATCGGAGTTCCCGTGGTTTTCCCCTCAAATACGCCGGAAAGAATCTGAACCGTATCGGATTCCTTTCTCGGAGTCGTGTATTTGGATTGTCCGGGTTTGCGGCGGTTTAAGTAAAGCTGGATATCCTCCTCACACAGGGAAAGTCCGGCAGGGCAGCCGTCAATGACTACGCCGATCCCCGCACCGTGGGATTCTCCCCAGGTAGTGATTTTAAAAATGTTTCCGAATGTAGAACCTGCCATAGATAAATCTCCTCATCATTCATAGTAATTTCTTTTATTCTAATGGAAAAAGATAAAGAGTGCAAGTCTCTCTTGACAAGCTAGTGTTTACTAGCTAAAATAGAAGCTAGTAAACACTAGCCTATAAGGAGAAAACAGATGAAGACATTTAATTTGGAAAGATACTTAAGTAACGGAGTGGAAAACATAGTAAAAGGAATTGTAAAGGCATCCGCCAAAAATCTGAGAGCGGGGATGTTCATGATGCAGTATGCAAAGGATAGCAGCAAAGCGAGAAAATTGCGTGAGAAAGCGGAGGAGAGAGGAGAACACATTCCGCCGTTTCTGATTGCAAGTATTACAAATCAGTGTAATCTGCACTGTAAAGGATGTTATGCGAGGGCAAATCATGCCTGCTTTGATTCCGGGGAGAATTTACCAAAGACGATGAAGGCAGAGGAGTGGAGTCGGATTTTTGGAGAGGCGGCAGAGTGTGGAATCAGTTTTATCCTGCTTGCGGGAGGCGAGCCGTTTGTCAGAAAAGACGTGATAAAAGAGGCAGCGAAGCAAAAGAAAATCTTATTTCCGATTTTTACAAACGGAACAATGGCAGATGAAGAATACATGGAGTTATTTGAAAAAGAGAGAAATCTTTTGCCAATCTTAAGTATCGAGGGAAATCAGAAAACGACGGACGAAAGACGGGGGACCGGGATGTACGCACAATTACAAAAGACCATGTGTCAGCTAAAGGAGAGAGGGATTCTATACGGAGCTTCCGTTACGGTACATAAACACAATATACAGGAAGTCTTATCGGAGGAGTTTACCCGCAATCTGGCGGACAACGGCTGTAAGTCGGTCATTTATGTGGAGTATGTTCCGATGGATGAAAAATCCAAAGAAGCGGTATTTGACGATGATGACAGAGAGACATTCTTAGCACAGCTTAACGAGAAGAGAGAGCGGGAATCGGAGATGTTGTTTATCGCTTTTCCGGGGGACGAAAAAACTTCCGGCGGCTGTCTGGCGGCGGGAAGAGGATTTTTCCATATCAATGCAAACGGCGGAGCAGAGCCGTGTCCGTTTTCACCTTATTCGGATACCAATTTAAGAGAGGTGTCTTTAAGAGAGGCATTGCAGTCGCCACTGTTTTTGAAATTGCAGCAAAACGGAAATTTGTTGCAGGAGCATATCGGAGGATGTGTCC
>CAKRJK010000133.1 GCA_934351705.1 uncultured Lachnospiraceae bacterium | reverse complement strand
CTCCAAGATATGATTTAAGCCCGCTGATTTCGGTCAGCGGGCTTTTTCTTTTTATTGATTTTTCTCAAAAACGAGACTGTCGCTATGCGTTTTCACGTTTTGCGACAGTCCCCATACATAATAATTATCATAGTAAAAGAATGAATTATTTCCTTTATGTTTATTTTGTAACCGAGGAAAGAATATCATAAATCAATCTTCTCAAAGTTTTTTATTGACCAATGCAGTGAAACGGCTGTCAACAATGCAAAAACAATTATACCGGCAATAAGTACGCCTATCTGCAAACCTATGTGCGTAAAGCCAAAGGCATTCAAGACTGAAAAAGCAGGGATGTGAAAAAACGTTTCTCCAATCCCAATAACTAAAAAAGCAGCACCGATAAAGACAACAAAGGGCTTTGCAAACTTATAGGCTGTTTTGAAAAAGCCACCAATGAATATCAGATTAAACAATCCTAAAATCAGCAATACAAAGCCAAGATACACCAGATTCGCGTTCATCAAAACATTATTTCTGTATACGGCAGCTTCTGACAATACCGTCATACGAACCAGCACAGGTACGGCTGTCAAAATAAAATAGCAAAATTCTATCATAATACAAAATGCATACTTTGCCCTTACGATGTCGCCTTTAGCGACAGGCAAAAGAGCCGTATAGGTGATGTCGTTCGCTTCTCTCATACATTGAAATGATTGAAACAGTCCAAGACAGACAAAAAATGAGCCAACCAATATCGGATAACCCGGCAAAAATGCCATCAATCCAAATGCAATAAATATGTATGAAAGAGGAGACGCTGCAAGCTTCATTTCTTTTTTTAATAGTCTTTTCATACCTTCTCCTCCCTTTCCATTCGTAATATAGCTTCTTCTAATGTTTCTCCATCTTTGCAATAATTTTCACAAAATTCATCCTTAGAGCAGTTGGCAATAAGTCTGCCTTTTCGGATGTACATAATATCATCGGCACATTTTTCTATATCCGAAGTGATATGCGTTGAAAACAGCTCAAGATATTCCCTGTATGCAGTCTCGTCCCAATTTTGGTAAAAAGTTTTCGTTATAGCAACAATATCCTTGATTTTTTTCTTGGGATAATAGTTGACTGCTCCTGTGGAAAATCCAATGCGTTGTTTTATTTCTCTCTCATTTTCTGAAAACGGCAAACCAAAATAACAAATCTCGCCGCAATCAGGATGAACAAATCCCAAAACAGATTTTATTGTTGTAGTTTTGCCTGCTCCGTTTCTGCCGATAAAACCCATAATTCTACCGGCGTTCAGCTCAAAAGAAATGTCCGACAACGCAAAAGAGGGATACGATTTACTTAAATTTCTAATATTACAAAGCGACATTATTCATCCTCCTCAGTGGTTTCAAATACAGCAGCGGCAAACTGTGAAAACATTGTTTTCGGAGGAATTGCAATTCCTCGCTTTTCATCGCCTAAAATTACCAGCGTGTCCCCGGGGTTAATATTGAATATTTCTCTTGCCTGCTTCGGTATAACAATTTGCCCTTTTTCACCCACCGTAGCAGTCCAAGCATATTTTCCTTTTGGTTTTGACAAGATAATCCCTCCTTAATAAGTATGATTTGTATAACTAATCACACTTTAATCGTTTCTATTTGTCAAGAGGTATGCTGAAAACCTATAACGCTTTTTATATTCAAAATATACAGGTCATGTCATTTCCAATTTGGCAATATATTCTTTTAACGTTACGTTGCCCCTCATTTTGAACTACCAAGAAAAACTCGGCAGTTGCCTTTTCGTCCAATTTTTCCTCTTTATAAATATTTTTCCACATAAAAAAAGCACAGAACAAACCAAATATTTGTTCTGTGTCTGTTTTTCATCCTACTCCTCCGATCCCCTATGACTACTATGAGAGATTTTCTTCTCCCACTCACGCAGCTTCTTCGCAGCCTCCGGATTCTGTTTTTTCAGCCTCCGCTCCAATCGCTCGCGGCTTGCCTCCATCTGCTCCAACGCTTCCGGATACTCCTCCTGTATCTGTTCCATGATTCTGCGTCTTCGTTTTTCCAACAATTCATGTATCATCGCACGGTTGTCTTCCTCGCTCATGTTCTGCGACAATTCATCCATGTGAAGCTCCATGCGTCGCAAAAATTCATCCTCATCAATCGCTCCGAGCGTATTCCACGTCCGCACATATTTTTCCAAGCCTTTTTCTGCCAGTTCTTCTAAATCCGGCATATCATGAATATTGGAGAGTACAATATGAACTCTTTTCTCAATCTCTTCTACGGTATCCTCACCAAATGCCCAGGTAAACTCTTCTAACGTATTCTCCGCCTCTGCCGGAATGCTCATAAGCAGTTTTTTCTTTCGCTCATCCACGCCTTTTAATTCATACGGTTCGCTCATTCCCGCGTCATGGAGAGCCGCCGTAATTGTTCTTCGCACATGCCCCTTTTCAATCAGATGTCCGATTCCCAACTTTCTCATCTGTGTGTTGACATTCTCCATGTGTTCTGTGATATAAAAACGGATTCCTCTCTGTCCGAGATTTTTTGCTATCATTTCCAGACGATCCGCCGCCGTAATGTCAATTCCCGTCATCGCTCCCGCATCCACGATAACGACTTTCGTGTCCTCGCGGATACTGTTTTCAATATCTTCTTGAAATATCTTGATATTCGCAAAAAAGAGACTTTCGCTGAACTGATAGATCACGACATGTTCTATCTCATAAGCATGACGATTCTTCTTAATATCATAAAATCCCTCTCTGCCCGGAATCATTCCGAGAAACGCTCTCGGTGGATTTGTTGCTCTTAACACCACCGCTACAAACGACAAAATAATTCCTATGATAACGCCGTAAATCGTACCGAGCAATAACACGCCGCAAAATGCAGCTACAAAAATATAAAATTCATTGCGGCTGACCTTGTACAATCTTTTTGCCAGATCAAACTCCACCACTTTCATCAACGCAGAAATAACAATCGCCGTAAGCACCGGAACCGGAAGATAACCGATAAAGCCTGTCCCTCCGAGCAGTAACCCTGCCATCGCCACGCCCGCACTCAGTGATACCACCTGCGTCTTGCCGCCGTATTGGTCGTTCATGGATGTTCTTGAGATACTTCCGTTGACCGGACAGCAGCCGACGAATGCCGCCGCGAGATTGCTGACACCGCACGCTAAAATCTCTCTGTTATCCTCTATTTTATATCCGTTGCGAAATGCAAAATTATTTTCTGAAAGAAGCGTTTCCGCCATAATAACAACCGCTACCATAAGTCCGCGTCCTGCTGCCTGAACCAAGTCTACCTCTCCGAGCTGCGGAAAGACAAATTTCGGGAGTCCCGGTTCTACCTCCGAAAGCAGACGTACACCGTAATCATTGATATGTCCAAAATAGGTGAGTGCCACACCCGCCGCCATGATCACGATGACCATCGGAAATTTGGGATAGTATTTTCTTGCGATCACAATGATCAGAAGTGATACCGCTCCCAACGCCAGCGACACCCGGTTAATATCCAGACACGCCTTATAAATATGCTTCACCAGTTCCAAAAGTTCTCCCGAACCGGACGCAGCACCCAGCATTTTCGGAATTTGCATCAATATAATCGTAACCGCAATTCCGCTGATAAAGCCTCCCATCACCGGAGTTGAGATAAAATCCACCATTCTGCCTGCCTTTAGCAGATAAAACACCAACAGCCAGACACCCGCAAACAGTGCAACCATCGGCACATACTGCAACGCCTCCGGGGAACACGGTGCTATCCCCAGAGTTGCCAACGCCGCTCCGACAATGGCTGCGGGTGCCGCATCCACTCCCATGATAAACTGCGGAGAGGTCGAAAAAATCGCAAACAGCAAAATCGGCAGCACCGAACCGTACAGTCCGTAAACCGCAGGAAGTCCCGCCACTTCCGCATATCCCATAGAAATCGGGATTGAAACCGCCGCAATGATGATTCCCGTAAAAATATCTTTTGCGAGGTATTCCTTTTTATAACCTTTCATCGTGGAACATAGATTTATTTTCAAGCCGCATTCCTCCTATTGCGTAAAGCAAAAAGTACAGAACAACGCTAAGGTTTGTTCTGTACTCTCATCACCTATTTTCTTCCGCAGCACTGTTTATATTTTTTGCCGCTTCCGCAAGGACAAGGATCGTTCGGATATACCTTTGCTGCCTCGCGTTTCTTTGGTTTTGCCGGTGCAGACGCATCTTTATTCGTTCCGGTTACCTTCGCAACCTGCTCACGCTCTGCTTTTTGCTCCACTTTTACATGGAACAGAAGTCTGACTGTGTCCTCCTGAATATTGGATGTCATCTCATCGAACATATCAAAGCCGTTCATCTTGTATTCTACCAGCGGATCACGTTGTCCGTATGCCTGCAGACCGATACCCTGACGAAGCTGATCCATATCATCAATATGATCCATCCACTTACGGTCGATTACCTTCAGCAGAACTACACGCTCCAACTCACGCAATGCCTCCGGCTCCGGAAATTCTGCTTCTTTTGCCTCGTAAAGTTTTACCGCATTTTCTTTTATCTTATGTTTTAACTCTTTTGCATCTTTCAAATCCGCAATATCATCCGGCGTGATTTTTTTCAACGGAATCGTCGGCAGCAGCAATTCATTTAACTCTGTCAGATTCCAGTCGTCTTTGCTCATATCCGGTGAAATACAGATGTCGATTGCATTCTCCACACGATCTGTGATCATCTTGTAGATTGCATCACGCATACTTTCGCCGTCCAAAACTCTGCGGCGCTCTTTGTAAATAATCTCTCTCTGGTCATTCATAACCTGATCGTATTCTAACAGATTCTTACGAATTCCAAAGTTATTGCTCTCGATCTTAGTCTGTGCTTTCTCAATCGCATTGGTCAGCATCTTATGCTGGATCTGCTCATTCTCCGGCACACCCAGAGTATTGAATACTTCCATTAACTTCTCGGAACCGAACAATCTCATCAGATCATCTTCCAAAGAAATGAAGAACTGGGACTCACCCGGATCTCCCTGACGACCGGAACGTCCACGAAGCTGATTATCAATACGTCTGGATTCATGACGCTCTGTACCGATGATCTTCAGACCGCCTGCTGCTCTTGCCACATC
>CAKRJK010000132.1 GCA_934351705.1 uncultured Lachnospiraceae bacterium | reverse complement strand
ATTAAATGAACTATATAGGCTAAAGTATGTCTATATAGTTAAAATAAGAATTATTATAGTATACATTGTGTTGTTAAGGGGAGAGAAAAATACATATGCAAGAGAAAAGTTGGAGATGCAGAAATGACAGATAATCAACCATACCCACTATATGAACTTCCGAGAATAGCAAATTTAAAGGATATGTTAGAACAAAAAGCTACCGGGCAGCCGACGGCAGTTGCCTTTCGTTATCGAAAGGGACGAAAGGAAATCATTGAGAAAACATTTTCGGATGTAAGAAACGAGGCATTCCGATTAGCCGAATATCTACGGCAAGAATACGGAAGCGGCGTCCATATTGCAGTCGTTGGTGAGAATTCCTATGAATGGATTCTATGCTTTCTTGCGATTGTCTGCAGCGGCAATGTTGCTGTACCGATTGACAAAGGGATTTCGGCACAGGAGGTTTGCGAATTGCTGCAGTTTTCCGATGTCAAGGCAGTTTTTTGTTCGGTTACATATATTGATTTAGTAGAAAAGGCAGAGAATGTCACAATTTATCCCATGCAAAAGATAGAGCAATTTTTTGAAAAGGATGAAAATGTCAAGCTATCAACAAAACTTATGGATTCTTCATTAGCATGCATCTTTTTTACGTCCGGAACATCAGGAAAGACAAAAGGAGTTATGCTGACACATCACAATATTGCCGAGGAAATCAACAATACCTGTCAATTATTTGTATTAGAGGGAAATACATTGGCAATACTTCCGTTTCATCACGCCTTTGGATTTATTGTTGGTATTTTAATGGTATATAACTATGGATATACAACATTCATCAATCAAAGTCTAAAAATGCTGCAGGCGGACTTGCAGGAAGCCATGCCACAGACAATGTTCTTAGTTCCGTTATTTGTAGAAACATTTTATAAGCAGATGAAAAAAATCCCACCACAGCATGTTTTGAATTTTTTTGGCGGCAAACTGACTTACATTATCAGTGGGGGTGCCGGAATAGATACTTTTTATCTGGAAGAATTCCGCAGATGGGGAATAGAAATATTGAATGGCTATGGTACAACGGAATGTTCTGCCTGTACAGCCGTAAATAGAAACCATTATCACAGGGACGGAACAGTCGGAGTGCTGATGCCAAAGGCTCAAGTCTGCATTGCAGAGGATGGAGAAGTCTTAATCAAAGGTCCTCATGTTATGAAGGGATATTATAAAGAACCGGATACGACACAAGAGGCATTCCGGGACAGATGGTATTGCACGGGAGATCTCGGACAGATGAGCGAAGACGGCTTTTTAACACTGACCGGAAGAAAGAAGAATTTGATTATTTTGAGTAACGGAGAAAATATCTCGCCGGAGGGGATAGAAGCAGATATCGGCAAAAATCCGGCAGTCAACGAAGTACTTGTTTATGGACGAAATGCTATGATTGTTGCAGAAATTTTCCCGGAACAGGAGTATCTCGGGAATCAAGAATATTTTGATGCCTTGATAGCAAAGTGGAATCATAACAGACCGATTTATAAACAGATTGCAAAAGTCATTCTCCGGGATAGGGAGTTTGTTAAAAATACAAGTCAAAAAATTGTGAGATACAAGAATGTTTAGGAGGAAGCAAGAATGTATGAAAAAGTTGTTAAAATACTAATGGAGTATGTAGAAGTGAAAACTATCAGACCGGAGTCTGCGTTAATCGGAGATTTGGGATTAAGTTCTCTGGATGTTGTCAATGTTGTAGTTGCATTTGAGGATGAATTTGGCATTGAAATCCCAGATAGAGTGATTCCCGACTTTATCACGGTTGCCGATATTGTGAAATCTTTAGAACAACACGCATAATAGGAGAAATAGAATGAAGCTTACTACACCGCAACAAAACATCTGGAACTTACAAAAATACTATGAGGACACTGCCATTGCGAACCAGTGCGGTGCCATCCTTTATCACGAAAAGAGAGATACTGACATTTTGAAACGTGCCATTGCGATGGTCATTCATAATCAGAGCGGACTTCGTCTGCGTTTTACGGAAGAAGACGGTATCAGCCAGTATGTCACAAATGAAGAAGAAATTTCTGTTCCAGTCAAAACCTTTTTATCAGAAGCGGAACTGGATACTTATGCAACAACACAGGCAAGAAATCCAATCGGACTGACGGACAGAGAAATGTATCGTTTTGAAATTTTTACAATCGGAGAAAAAACAGGGATTCTTGCAACACTCAGCCATCTGATCTCGGATGCATGGACATTCAGTCTTCTTGCGAACGAAGTGGACAAGGCATACCGTGTCTGTAAAGGAGAAGAGGGAGTGGCACTATCCTGTGCAGATTATTGTGATTATGTGCAGGCAGAGGAAGCCTACTTCTCATCTGAAAAATATGAAAAAGACCGTCTTTTCTGGAATGAAAAATATCAAAGCAGACCACAAGAGACACAGATCAAATTGAATACGTCATCATCTGAGTCTATCAAAGCCGAAAGAGTAACCAAGATACTTCCGGCTTCATTTACTATGCAGCTGGAGGCATTCTGTAAAGAATGCGGTTTGACACCGGCGGTTGTATTCGAAACAGCATTAATAAGTTATCTGTACCGGTTGAATATGGAGAACGACACGGTAACAATCGGAGTGCCGGTGTTGAACCGCAGTACGTTAAAGGAAAAGAAGACTGCAGGAATGTTCATATCAACAATGCCGCTCACGGTTTTGGTAAAAGAAGATATGACCGTAACGGAACTTGCGGAACAGATTGTAAAAGAGCATCGGGATATTTTCAGACATCGGAAATATCCTTATTCAGATATTTTAAAATCGCTTCGGGAGAAACAGAACTTCACCGGAAATCTGTATGATGTGATGATGAGTTACCAGAATGCAAAAACAGAGACTGTTGCAGATACAAAATGGTACTCCAATGGAGCAAGTGAAGTTCCGTTTGCGATACATATAGATAACCGTGATGAAAAAGATGGTTATACCATTACCGTAGATTATCAGACAACGGTATTTAAGGATGAAAGGGAAGTTGTTTATGTTATTGATCGTTTAGAATATATTTTAAATCAGATCGTAGAAGATAACACACAGTCACTGAAAGAAATCGGTATTGTCCCACAACCGGAACTAATCCAGATATTAGAAAAATTCAATGATACCTATATCGAATATCCAAGGGAGAAGTGTGTCCATGAACTTTTTACGGAACAGGCAGAAAGAACAGCGGATCAGATAGCGTTGGTATTTGAAGATGAGAAGTTTACATACAGACAGTTGGATGAGATGTCACATGCACTGGCACATTTTCTGAGAGAAAAGGGCATAAAACCAAATGATGTAGTACCTATCATTTCAAAACGAAGCTGGCATGTGATTGTGGCAATGCTTGGTGTGTTGAAAGCAGGCGGTGCTTATATGCCGGTATCACCGGATTTTCCAAAAGAACGTATGCAGTATATGTTTGAAACTGCAAAAGCAGCTCTGGCACTCACTTATGGATATCAGGGCGACTTGGATATTGATACGATAGATCTTTCAGAAGTGGATTATATGAAGAATACCGCTGCATTGGAAAATGCAAATACACCAGATGACTTGTGCTATGTCATATTTACATCGGGTTCTACCGGGAAACCGAAAGGTGTATCCATTCGTCATTTCAATGCGGCGAATTATTGTATGGACAGTGAGAACAACGTATGTCACAAAATCATTCAAGAAGGAAATCACAGTATCGTTTCCGTGACAAATATTGTGTTTGATATTTTTGTAACCGAGAGTATTTTGGCATTGTTAAATGGTATTACCATTTATTTCGCAAATGATGAGGAAGTATCATCACAGAAAAAACTGGCTAGATTAATCAGTAAGCACTCTGTTGATGTAATTCAGACTACACCGACCAAAATGAAAAGTTATATTTTAGATAAGCAGAATCTGGAATATTTGCAAACCTTAAAAGTAATTGTCCTTGGTGGAGAGGCATTACCTTCTGAACTGTATCAGGAATTAACGGAATATACTTCTGCCAAAATATTTAATATATATGGTCCGGCTGAGACAACAGTCTGGTCCACAATTCGGGAGAGTCAAACGCATAAATTTAATATGCATGAAAGAAGATATGATAGGAATATTTCGGTCGGGGAACTTGTAAAACAACAGGCTAAATTACATCCTGAGAGAATTGCCCTGATAAGCAGAGATAAAAAATATACTTATCGTCAGATTGATGAGAAATCAGATGCACTTGCCCAAAAATTGATTAATCTCGGAGTCACTAAAGGCGATGTAGTGGGTGCATATCTTGACAGAACTGAGTATGTTATTTTTGCACAGCTTGCCGTATTAAAAGCGGGTGGTGTATTTTTACCGATTGATCACAGATACCCGAAAGACAGAATTGATTTTATGTTAGAAGACTGTGGTGTAAAAATATTTGTGACGGATAAAGAACTGCAGAATAAATGGAATGTGGATTGCTTCAATGTAGCATCCTATGATTTTAAAGATATTCTCGTATCACCTGTGAAGTTTTTGCGGGATATGCCTTGTTATATTATCTATACTTCCGGAAGTACCGGAAAACCAAAGGGATGTGTATTGCTTAACAAAGGTGTTGTGAATTTTTGCATGAACAACAACATTCTTTCCTATGCACAAAAATTATCTCATAGAACAGCAATCAGTGTAAATACGATTTCATTTGACTTTTTCATTGCAGAAAGCCTTTTGCCATTGGTTAATGGTTGGACTGTCGTACTTGCAACAGAAGAAGAAAGTCAGAACAAAGGACTTTTTAAAGAATGCGTACAGCGGGAAAATGTAAACATACTCCAGACAACGCCTACCAGATTAGAGATTTATACAAAAGACGAGACAGAAAATAGTTATTTTCATCAGTTTGAAATGATTGTATCCTCAGGAGAAGCCTTGACAGAGAAATTGCGTAAAAAATTATCGTGGTTATCTTCTGCACAGATATTTAACGCATTAGGACCAAGTGAGTGCAGTGTATGGAATGTTAGTGGAAAAGTTGGACAAGACATCACCATCGGAAAACCGATTGCCAACGCCCAGATATACATTATAGATAAGAACCAGAAATTACTTCCGATTGGAGCTGCGGGCGAACTTTGCATTGCCGGGGATGGAGTCGGC
>CAKRJK010000131.1 GCA_934351705.1 uncultured Lachnospiraceae bacterium | reverse complement strand
CGGCATTGAGTATGCCTTGACCGAGATTGCGGAATGGTACGAAAATATGTTTTTGCTGGGCGTGGTAGGATTGTTTTTTATCTGTTCCAATCCGTGGAGTTATCTTTGGGCAGTCATTGCGGTTCTTATCGTGTTCTTCCTAGAGGTTCTGATCGACAACACGACCGCCCGTGTAAAATGGACGTTGATGTTTAAATTGGCATGGGCAGTTACCCTGTTGAGCGGCGGACTGAATCTGTTGGTTTTGAATTTGATGAGATAGGAGGAGAACAAGATGAAAAGTATGCATAAATCACCGTGGCTTTTACATTATGACGGTTCAAGCTGTAACGGCTGTGATATTGAAGTACTGGCGTGTACGACTCCGGTCTACGACATTGAACGGTTTGGAATCGTAAATACGGGAAACCCGATGCACGCGGACATTTTCTTAATCACCGGCGGAATCAACAGCCAGAATGAGGAAGTGGTCAAACAGATTTATTCCCAGATGCCGGAACCGAAGGTAGTGCTTGCAGTAGGAACCTGTGCGTGTACGGGAGGAATTTTTAAAGAATGCTATAACATTAAAGGCGGAGTCGATACGGTCATTCCGGTTGACATCTATGTTCCGGGCTGTGCGGCAAGACCGGAATCCATTATTGACGGTGTGGTAAAAGCTCTTGCCATTTATCAGAAGAAGCATGAGGAATATCTTGCCGAACAAAAATCGGAAAAGTAGAGGCAAAAAAGGAGAAGAAGATGGAGGATTACGGGAAAAACATCATAGAGATTTCGGCAGAAGAATTACTGACGACTGTCATGGGGAAAAAGCAGGAACAATTCCGTTTAGCACAGATTTGTTCGGTATATAAAGAGGGAAAGTACGAGCTTTTCTATTCTTTTGCGAAAGATTACGAACTTGTCAACTATAAGCTGACAGTGGAAGAAAAACAGGAGGTGCCGAGTATCACATCGGTTTATGAGGCGGCCTTTTTGTATGAGAACGAGATAAAAGAATTATTCGGTGTCAACATTGAATTCATTTCTTTGGATTATCAGAACAAGCTGTATCGTATCAGCGAGGAGACACCGTTTGTGAAAAAGGAGGAGAAGTAGGATGGCAAAGAAAAGTGTAGTTCCATTCGGACCTCAACATCCGGTATTGCCGGAACCGATACATCTGGATCTGGTGATGGAGGACGAGGAGATTCTTGAGGCAATTCCCTCCATCGGTTATGTACACAGAGGATTAGAAAGCCTTGTTGAGAAAAAAGATTTTAAGGAAATGGTTTACGTTACGGAGAGAGTCTGCGGAATCTGTTCTTTCATGCACGGAATGGGATACTGTAATGCACTGGAAAACATTATGGAAGTCGAAGTGCCGGAAAGAGGAAAATATTTAAGAACCATCTGGTGTGAGATGTCAAGACTGCACAGTCATCTGTTGTGGCTGGGGCTGCTGGCGGATGCATTCGGGTTTGAAGCTCTGTTTATGCAGACATGGACAATCCGTGAAAAAATTCTTGATATGTTTGAAATATCAACCGGAGGACGTGTCATTTTTTCCGTCAATACGATTGGTGGTGTGTTAAAGGATATGCCGGAGGATATGCTCAGAAGTTTCGAGGCAACCTTAGACGGAATGGCAGCGGAGTTAAAAGAGTCGACCGACGTATTCTTAAATGATTATTCGGTTAAGAGCCGGTTGTGTGAAATCGGTATTTTGAGCAAAGAGGATGCACTGCGGCTGGGAGCGGTCGGACCGATGATGCGTGCGAGCGGCATTGAGATTGATATGAGAAAGACCGGGTATGGGGCTTACTCCGACCTTGATTTTGAGATTATCACAAGCAATGAGTGCGACAGCTATGCAAGATGTAAAGTCCGTATCGGGGAAATTTTCCAGTCGGTTGCGATCATCAAACAGGCAATCGCAAAGATTCCAAACGGCGACATTGCGGTTCCGGTAAAAGGCAACCCGAACGGAGAATACTTTATGCGGGTGGAGCAGCCGAGAGGAGAAGCGTTCTACTATGTCAAAGCGAACGGAACAAAGTTCTTAGACAGAATGAGAGTGCGCACGCCGACCTTTGCAAATCTTCCGGCTATGCTTGAAACGCTAAAGGGAGCCCAGTATGCAGATGTGCCGATTCTGATACTGACCATAGATCCGTGTATCAGTTGTACCGAAAGATAGGAGGAAGATCAGATGTCAAAAATTATGAGTAATGCAAAAACAGTATTTCGGAATCTGTTTTCCGCACCGGTGACAACCACCTATCCGGCAACACCGAGAGAATACCCACAGAGGACGAGAGGACACGTAGAGATTCGGATAGAAAACTGTATCCTTTGCGGACTTTGTATGAGAAACTGTCCGCCGCGTGCCATTCAGGTCAACAGAAATGAGGGAACGTGGGAGATTCAAAGATTTGACTGTATCCAGTGCGGCTACTGCGTGGAGGGATGTCCGAAAAAATGTCTTTCCATCGTACCGGGCTATACAGAGCCGCAGCCACAAAAGAAATCAGAGCTTGTGGTAAAGCCGAAAGAAGAGCCAAAAGAAGAGAAAAAAGAAGAACAGAAGACAGAAACAAAGACAGAGGAATCATGATAACAGAACAGATTTGGATAACGGGAATGGTACAGGGAATCGGATTCCGTCCGTTTGTGGCAGAGCTTGCCGAAGAATACGGACTTTGCGGAACCGTGTGGAATTACGCAGGGAGCGTACAGATTATTGTGAGCGGAGAAAAAACGGTCATCGAGGCGTTTGTCGGTGCATTGCAAAAAAACGCACCGGCGGGAGCCTGCTTAGAGAGTGTGATCCGGGAACAAATTGACACGCGGGAATTTGAGGGATTTTCCATTGTGCCGAGCAAAGAGGGAGCGGGAGAGCCGCAGGAGATTGAGATTCCGGCGGATTTACCGACCTGCAAAAATTGTGAGCGGGAGTTGTCAGACAGCAAAAACCGCAGATACCGTTATCCGTTTCTAAGCTGTACTTCCTGTGGTCCGCGTTACAGTATTATAGAACAACTTCCTTATGACCGTGAAAAGACGGTTATGAGGGAGTTTGCACTTTGCAAGGAGTGTGAGCGTGAGTATACCAAAAAAGGTGACGTCCGAAGGCATGCACAGACGATAGCCTGTGCGGCGTGTGGGCCGACACTTTCTTTTTTAACGCGTGATAAAAAGATCGAGGGCAGAGCTTTGCAGGAAGAGGCGTTTGCGGCGGCAGTCACATGGTTAAAAAACGGCGGAATTCTGGCAATCAAAGACATCGGCGGATTTCATCTTGCGTCTCTTGTGACGAATGAAGAGACAGTACTCCGCCTACGCAGATTAAAAGGACGGGAAAAGAAACCGTTTGCAGTTATGTTTCGTGACAGTGACACGATCAAAAGATACTGTGAAGTGAACCGGGAGGAAGATAAGCTGCTGAAGTCTGTGGCAAGACCGATCGTGTTGCTTAAGAAAAAAGAGTGTGCGGAACAATTTTTTGTAAAAGGAGTGTGTCAGCACAGTCCCGATGTCGGTGCCATGCTGCCCTGTAACCCGTTACAGATTCTTTTGATGCAGGAGTTTGAAGCACTGATCATGACCAGTGCGAATCGTTCGGGTGAACCGATCCTGACGGAAAATGCGACCGTGCGGGAATGGATGGAGAAGTCACAGATTCCGTTTGCAATCCTGTCACATGACCGAAAGATTTTAACACCGCTGGACGATTCAATCGTGAGAGTGGTACATGGCAGAACGCAGACATTTCGGCGGGCAAGAGGATATGTGCCGCAGGCAATGCGGTTGAGAGGTTTTGAAGAACATAAAAAACAGCAGATTTTTTCGGCGGGAGCGGATTTAAAGAGCGTATTTTGCTTTGTGAAAAATGGGAAAGCATACCTTAGCCAACATCTCGGAGATATGGAGGATGAAAAGATACAAAAGCTGTACCGGACACAGTATGAGCGGATGAAAAATCTGTTTGAATTTACCCCGGAGGTATTTGTAAAAGATATGCACCCTGCCTATGCGACGGGAACCCATATTCCTGCCAAGTCCGTGCCAATCGCGGTGCAGCACCATCACGCCCATGTTGCTTCGGTTATGGCGGAGCATGGATTGGAGGGAGCGGTGCTGGGTGTGGCGTTTGACGGAACGGGGTACGGAACCGACGCAACAATCTGGGGCAGTGAATTTTTGCTCTGTGAAAAAGCCAGGATGAAAAGAGCGGCTCATTTAAAACAGGTAACATTGATCGGCGGTGACGAGGGCGTACGCAATGCCGATACGATTCTCTACGGTTATCTTGCCTCGTTTCACGAGAGGGAATTGATCGAAGAAGTTTTGAAAAAGACAGAATGGTTTCAAAGCGAGCGGGCAATGATTGTAAAAAAGGCGATCAACAGGCAGATCAACTGTGTGAAATCGACTTCTATGGGTAGATTGTTTGATGCGGTCAGTGCCTTTTTGGGAATCTGCCATTACAGTGATTACGAGGGTGAGGCGGCGATCGAATTGGAGTATGCGGCGGCAAAGACAAAACAGTCTTATCCACTTGAGATTACACTGATAAGGCAGGAGAGCGAAGAGGAGCAATTCATCGGAGATACGGAAAGTCTGTTTTTGCAGTTGGCGAAAGGAATGTCGCAGGGCGTATCGGTTGAGGAGCTGGCAAGAGGATTTTTGCTGGCGGTCGGAGATTTTACCGTACAGATCTGCGAGAGGACAGCGGGGGAGAAGGTGAAAAAGATTGCACTTTGCGGAGGTACGTTTCAAAACCGCATTTTGTTAGAATATGTGACAGAACAGTTAGAGGCAAGAGGCTATCGGGTTTATTTCAACGAGCAGATTCCGTCGGGTGACGGAGGGATTTGTCTGGGACAGGCATATCTTGCGGCAGAGTTAGGAGGATTAGAATGTGTGTAGCAATTCCGGGAAAAGTAATCTCGGTAAAGGACAAAATCGCAGTGGTAGATTTTAGCGGAAACCGCGTCAATGCAATGGCAGGTCTGCTTCCGGTCAAGGAGGGGGATTATGCACTGGTTCATGCGGGATGTATCATCCAGATCATGCAGCAGGATGAGGCGGAGGAATTAACACAACTTTTCGAGGAGATTGAGGATGGAGAAACTACAAAAAACCATTGAGTATCTAAGAAATTATGACGGGAGAGAGCTTACCT
>CAKRJK010000130.1 GCA_934351705.1 uncultured Lachnospiraceae bacterium | reverse complement strand
CATTACTTCCGTCCTCTAACGTAATCTCTGCCGCTTCTTTGGGAATAAATTTCGGTTCTGTGGTCATAATAGTCTTTCCCGCTGCCGATTGCGGCATCTCATCGATCGTACGCTCCTTATCGTGTTCATCCTTCATATATGGCAGTACCATCTGTTCCATAAACCGTTTGATAAATGTCGATTTACCGGTTCTGACTGCACCAATGACTCCAAGATAGATTTCTCCTTTTGTTCTGGCACTGATGTCTTTATAAATATCAAAAGACGACGTATTGAAATTGTCCATAAAAAATTCCTCCCACATATACTAATTCATGTATATGTGGAAGGCGTTTTATTTATACAGCATTCTTAACTTTTTCGGTTCTATGTAATATTTAATCTCATTCTGGCGTCCGCAGTACTCGCCGTCCGCGTGTACTACCATAGGCTGCTCTGTCCGCAGTGTCAGGCTTTTGCAGTTTTTCAGATGACAGCCGTTGATCCGGTCATGCTTTTTATTAAGAAGACGTATGAGCATCGTCCATCTCTTGATCTTTGGAATATGCTCCACGGAAATCACGGAGAGTTCTCCGTCCAGACAAGTTGCATCGGGTGCCATCGGAACCCCTCCGCCCTCATAGGGCTGGTTCATTGCAGCCGTAAAGATCATACGCTCTAATTTGCATACCTCTGTCTCATCATAGCAGATTGTCGCATCTACATCCTCCATATGCATCAGGCTTTTGATGGTGAGCACAAGATAGACCAGCTTTCCGAGTCCTATCTTGTTGAGGACATTCTTAATCTTGGAATGCAGTGCCATCTCGCACACTTCCGCATCAAATCCGATTCCCGAACTGATTGCAAAATATCGTCCGTCCTCGCCATGATTCCAGACCACCCTGCCGATATCGATTGCAAATTCTTCTTTTGCGTTGAGTATCCTGTTCAGTGCCTCTAACGGTTCTTTTGCCGCAATTCCCAGACCTCTTCCGAAATCGTTTCCCGAACCGGTCGGAATATAACCGAACCGGACCTTTTCAAAATGCTCCATTCCGTTGATGACCTCGTTCACTGTGCCGTCTCCGCCAACCACAACCAGACAAATATCCTCCTCCTGCTTATTGCATATCATCCTCGCAAGCTCTGTGACATGCCCTGCGTAGTTTGAAAGATATGCCTTATAGGAAACCTGTCTTTTCTGTAATTCCTGTTCGATCAACGCCCAGCTTTTCTTTGTCCTCCCTGTTCTGGAAGTTAAATTCACAATAAAATAGTACATCTGTTTTATCTTCTTTCGTCTTTTTTAGCATCTCACACGATGATAAATCTCCATCTTATGATACAGTTTTTTCGCAAGGGCGGCATTGATGTCTTCCTTGTGTGCGCGCCACTGCCAGTTGCCTCCGAGTGTGGACGGTGTATTCATTCTGGCAGTGCTGCCAAGTCCGATCAAGTCCTGCATGGTCACGATTGCAAGCTCTGCGGTACTGCTCCATGCTCCACGCATCATTCCCCAGTGATATCCCTCTTCCTTTGTCATCATCAGGTACTCTTTTGCGTTCTTGATACTCTCTTTCGGTGCTGTCTTCATCCATCCTATTATTGTATCATTATCATGCGTTCCTGTATAGACCACACAATGTTTTGGATAATTATGCGGTAAATAATCGCTGTCCTCTCTGGTATCAAAGGCGAACTGTACTACTTTCATTCCCGGAAAACCGCTGTCTTTTACCAACTGCAATACCGATGGTGTCAAGAATCCAAGATCTTCCACAATGATATTTAATTTGCCGAGTTTCCTCTCCAATGTCTCAAACAAAGCCATACCCGGTCCCTGGCACCAGTGTCCGTTTCTCGCAGTCGTATCGCGTCCCGGGATCGCATAGTAGGAATCAAATCCGCGAAAATGATCAATACGCACCACATCATAAAGCTGTGACATCTTTTTCATCCGCATGGTCCACCACGCATAATCATCCTCTTTCATAACATCCCAGCGGAACAGCGGATTGCCCCAAAGCTGTCCGTCATAAGAAAACGCATCCGGCGGACATCCTGCCACATCAATCGGATCTAAATTCCCGTCCAGATAAAACTGGGACGGATTTGTCCAGACATCCACGCTGTCACCGGCTACATAAATCGGCACATCCCCGATAATCCGGATGCCCCGCTCATTTGCATATGCCTTGAGTTCTCTCCACTGACCAAAAAACAGATATTGAAGCATTTTCCAGAAATCAATCTCCGTGGCATAGTATTCTCTCGCTTCCTCCAATGCCTGCGGTTCGCGGAATTTCAGGCGGTGTTCCCACTGTGTCCACTCCGCACCCCGGTTTGCCTCCTTGAGTGCCATAAACAGTGCAAAATCCTCCAGCCAGTCACTCTCCTCTTCACAGAACTTGTAATAATCGCTCAGATCTCTTTCAAAGAATCTCTTTTGTGCCTTACGCAGCAGTAAAAAACGGTTCTCATACAGCTTTGCATAATCTACTTGATCCTCTTTTTCATACCATGTGTAAGACTCACACTCACTCTTTTTTAACAACTTATCCTTACACAGATAATCCAGATCAATAAAATACGGGTTCCCCGCAAATCCCGACGGTGACTGATATGGCGAATCTCCATAACTGGTCGGACATATCGGCAGAATCTGCCAATATGTCTGACCGGATTTTTCTAAAAAGTCTACGAATTTTTTTGCTTCTTTTCCCATCGTTCCGATTCCGTAAGGAGACGGCAACGACGAGATATGCATTAACACTCCACTACTTCTCATTCTTCTCCTCCGCTCTTTATCTTCGGATACTAACCTTTGACTGCACCTGCAACCACTCCTTCTATGATATACTTCTGGCACACCATATAGAAGATTACAATCGGAACAATCGACAATACCAGCATCGCCATCAATGCTCCCAAATCCTTGTTTCCGTTTGTTCCCACCAACATCTGGATGACAACCGGAATGGTCTTGTATCTTGTTCGGATTCCGATTACCAGATACGGAAGCAAAAAGTCATTCCAAATCCACATGACATTTAAAATCGCAACCGTGATCGCAGTCGGTTTCAGTATCGGAAATACTACTCGAAAATACGTCTGTAACGGATTACATCCGTCAATCATCGCCGCCTCCTCTATCTCAAGCGGAATACTCTTGACAAAGCCGGCAAACATGAATACGGATAATCCCGCACCAAACCCTAAATATAATATACACATTCCAAGCGGATTTCTCAAGTAAAATCTGTCTGCTAAGTCCACCATCGTAAACATGACCATCTGAAACGGCACGACCATCGAAAATACAAACAGGTAATAAAGGAACGAGGTCCATTTGCTTTTCACCCTGGTGAGATAGTAAGCCGTCATGGATGTGAACAGCACGATCAACGCCACAGAGATGACCGTGATCAGAAATGACCAGCCCGCCGCCTCAAGCAGTCCCGTCTTTTGCAGACCGTTCACATAGTTCGTCCATCCCGCGAACAGCTCTCCCGTAGGGAACACGAACGGCTGCTTGCTGATATAAAATTTTCCCTTGAATGAATTCATCAAAATGAAATACAACGGAAACAGTACGATCACCGTAAATACGCACAACAGTGCGATAATCCATAGATCTGATCTCCTTGTTTTTTTCATTACTGTTCTACCTCCTTACTTCTGGTCGCATATAACTGGATCACGGCAATCGCCATTACAAGAATGAAAAACAGGACCGCTTTTGCCTGTCCAACACCCTCATATCCCACTCGTCCGTAAAAGGTCTGATAAATGTTTAATGCGAGCATTTCCGTTTTGTGTAACGGTGCTCCCGCTGTCAAAGAAAGGTTTTGGTCAAACAGCTTAAAACTGTTCGACAAGGTCAAAAACACACAGATGGTAACGGACGGCATGACCATCGGGATTTTGACTTTAAACAGCGTCTGGGATGCTTTTGCCCCGTCAATCTTCGCCGCCTCGATCAGCTCAGGCGGAATATTTTGCAGCCCCGCAATATAAATGATCATCATATATCCGATCATCTGCCAGTTCATCAGCACGATCAATCCGATAAAACCGTATTTAAAATCCGATACAATGGTTGCCCCATACTTGAAAAGAATCGCGTTGATCATCTGCTGCCACGTATAACCGAGCACGATACCGCCGATTAAGTTCGGCAAAAAGAACACGGTACGAAAGAAATTGGTTCCTCGTAATTTTCTGGTTAAAAGCAATGCAATGCAAAAGGCAAATACATTTACGGTAATCACCGATATTACCGTAAATGCTGCTGTGATCCAGAAAGAATATCCGAATCCCTCTGCCTTGGACAACGCCTGTACATAATTGTCAAATCCTATCCATTCCGCATTTTTCACCGTGGTGAATTTGCAAAAAGACAGATACACACCTTCAATAAACGGTATGAGAAATGCAAAAGCAAATGCCACCAGTGTCGGTATCAGAAAAACCGGAAAATATCTTCTCAATGTCTTTTGCATATTATTTTCCCTTTTCGGATGCCCATTCCTGTACTACCTGTTTCTTTACGGCATCCCAATCCATTTTTCCGTTTGCATACTGCAACAGAGCGGCTCCGAAATCTTCTTTGAATTTCTGGCTCGGGAATGTGGTAAAGTTCCATTCGATACTGTTTCCCTTGTCCATCCATTTGTACATCTCCACAGAGAGCGGATCCTCGGATCTTTCATCTTCCGAGAACGTGGAAAACGGTGCTGCGTTGCCGACTCCGCCTTTGTCCACCGACTCGTACATATATTTTTTGCCCTTTGTATCCGTAGTCAGCCAGTTTAAAAAGTCCTTTGTTGCCTGAATGTCCTCTTTGGATGATTCTTTGTTGATACACCAATAATTCTCTGTACCGATACAAAGTCCCTGCTCTTTGTCATTGACGCCGCAATAGATTGGCATAAACTTGATATCCTCTTCTTTTACCGTGTTGCCCTCTACCTCGGAGATCTGGCTCCATGCCCAGTTTCCGTTCTGTACCATCGCACACTGTCCCAATGCGAACTCTGCCATTGAGGATGCCACGTCCACAGAACCGAGCAGACCTCTTGCAGATACGGAATTGTCCATATACAAATCGAAAACATTCTTGTAGTTCTTATCGTATTTGAACTCAATTTTGTCCATGTTCTTTACCTGATTATCTTCGTATTCATAATGGATCGGCAGGTTTGCCAGATGTGTCTGCCATCTCCAATCCTCACCCGGTGCCAGAGAGGTTGACGCAAATACGCCTTCAATTCCCAGCTTGTCTTTTTTCTTTGTCATATCC
>CAKRJK010000129.1 GCA_934351705.1 uncultured Lachnospiraceae bacterium | reverse complement strand
CCCTACATTCATGCCGGTTCATCAGGCATCTGTAGAAGCAGCAAATCCGGACAAAACAACACCGGGTGCATGGGCACAGGAAGCAGGATTTGTATGTAATGGTGCTTACACATTAAAAGAGTGGAAACACAACGAGAGCATGGTATATGTTAAGAATGACAATTACTATGATGCAAAGAACGTAACAATGAACGAGTTACACTTCATGTTAAGTGATGACCAGACAGCAGTATATGCTGCATACAACAGCGGTGACTTAGATTTCATCGACGATGTTCCGACAGATGAGATCAAGAGTGTAATCGACAATGACGATTTCCATGTAGTAGATACACTTGGAACATACTACGTTGCATTCAACGTAAACAGCTCTATGTTTGACGGCAAGACTGTTGAGCAGGCAGCTAAGATGAGAGAAGCAATCAGCTTATTGATCGATCGTCAGTACATTGCAGAGAACGTTGGACAGACAGGACAGAAAGTTGCAAATACTTTCATCCCACCAACAATGGCAGATGGTAACGGCGGCAAATTCACAAGCGACGGATACTTTGATGCAGAGAAAACAGGTGCAGGCATGGCAGAAGAAGCTATGAAACTGTTAGAAGATTGTGGATACACATTTGAAAAAGCAGGCGAAGGCTCATGGAAGATTTCTCCGGCACTTACTGTAAACTATGTATTAAATACAAATGATGCACACCAGAAAGTTGCAGAAGCAATTCAGCAGGATTTATCTGTAATCGGTATTGATATGAAGATTTCCGCAGAGGACTGGAACGTATTCTTACAGGATAGAAAACAGGGTAAATTCGACGTAGCTCGTGAGGGATGGATTGCAGATTACAACGATCCTATCAACATGCTTGAGATCTTCACAATCGACTCCGGAAACAACGACTGCCAGTTAGGTAAAGGCGAAGGTTCCGCAGCTCCGAAGTGGGATGAGTACGATCAGTTGATCAAAGACTGCCGTTCAGAGGCTGACTTTGCAAAACGTGCAGAGATGTTACATCAGGCAGAGGATATCTTAATGGATACATGGGCAACAGTTCCGATTTACTACTACAATGATATTTACATGCAGAAGACCAACGTTGATGGTTCTTATGTAAACTTATTCGGAATGAAATACTTCATGTACACAACCAAAAAATAATCTGTTGAACAAATATAAAACGGAGTATCGCAAAGTGACGAATCATTCGTTACGGAGCGATGCTCCTTTTTTTGTGGTTCTAAGTCAGGTGTTGGGTGTGATTTTTGGAATCACGTCCCATTGCCGCATTTAGGGCTTCCTTTTGACGAAACATACACACAAGTTATGGGGACGATAACGACGGGTTATAGAATGCACAAAAACAGAAAAAAAACAGAAAAATCAAGGAAAAAACGTGGAAAACCGTATTGACAGACGGGGCAATTTCGCATAAAATTTTGAACATAAATTTAACGAGGATGAAGGAGGAAATCATTATGAAAATGAAAAAAGTGACAAGTGTCCTTCTGGTTGCTGCTATGGCAGTAGGATGTTTTGCAGGATGTGGTAATTCAGCAGCTAAGAAAGATGCAGATAAATATTATATCGGAGGAATCGGACCGACTACCGGAGGTACCGCAATTTACGGAACCGCTGTTATGAACGGAGCACAGATTGCAGTAGATGAGATTAACGAGGACGGCGGAATCAACGGAAAGAAAATAGAGTTTAACTTCCAGGATGACCAGGGAGATGCAGAGAAATCCGTAAACGCATACAATACTTTAAAAGACTGGGGTATGCAGGTTTTGATGGGAACAGTAACAACAACTCCTTGTGTTGCAGTTGCAGATAAGACATCAGCAGATAATATGTTTGAAGTAACACCGTCAGCATCATCAACAGATGTTATCGACAATGACAATGTATTCCAGGTATGCTTTACAGATCCTGCACAGGGAACAAAATCAGCACAGTATATCGGTGAGCATCAGATTGCATCAAAAGTAGCAATCATCTATGACAGCTCAGATGTATATTCTTCAGGAATCGAAGAGAACTTCGTAAAAGAAGCTAAAAAACAGGGAATTGAAGTAGTAACAGAAGAAGCATTCACAGCAGATTCTAAGACAGACTTCTCCACACAGTTAAAGAAAGCACAGGATGCGGGAGCAGAGCTTGTATTCCTTCCAATCTACTACGCAGAGGCAGCAATCATCTTAACACAGGCAGATCAGATGGGATTTGCACCGAAATTCTTCGGATGTGACGGATTAGACGGACTTCTTACAGTAGAGAACTTTGATACCAAATTAGCAGAAGGTGTTATGCTTTTAACTCCGTTCGCAGCAGATGCACAGGATGAATTGACAACAAACTTTGTAACAAAATATAAAGATAAATACAAAGAGACACCAAACCAGTTTGCAGCAGACGGTTACGATGCAATCTATGCAATCAAAGCAGCAATCGAAAAAGCAGACGCAACATCAGACATGAGTGCTTCTGATATGGCAGATGCTTTGAAGAAAGCAATGACAGAGATTAAGATTGACGGATTGACAGGTTCCGGTATGCAGTGGCTTGAATCCGGTGAGGTCAACAAAGATCCAAAAGCAGTTGTAATTCAGAACGGCGTATATGTAGGAATGTAATCACATTTCAAAAAGATAGACTAATACAACACAATGTGGGGTTGTCGCAAGACAACCCCCTTATTGTTTGAACAACCGGAATGTGATATAATGTGTCTAAGCAATGAGCAGTGCCATCAAAGAAACGTCAAAATGCTGTGCCAGCACCAAGCATTTTGATTTTCTTTGGTGATAGGGCAAATGCCCGTTAGTCCGGGAAATCAGAGATTTTCCGGACCTGCACTGCGGAGTAAATGCTTATGAAATAATAAATGCAAGTGAGTCAATATGACCGGCAGAAGCACAATTATTGAGTGGGCAGTGATTATCAGGTGAGACCATCACAAGGTAATGTTGCAGATAAAATGGTAAAGAGGTGTCAAGTTATGAGTTTTGTATCTTATTTGATCAATGGCATCAGTTTGGGCAGTATTTACGCGATTATAGCATTGGGATATACCATGGTATACGGAATTGCAAAGATGCTGAATTTTGCCCACGGTGATGTTATTATGATTGGATGCTACGTGGTATTCACCATGATGAGCGGAATGGGAATGCATCCGTTAGTCAGTGTGATTGCTGCAGTTGTAGTATGTACGTTATTGGGAGTGGGAATTGAAAAAGTTGCGTATAAGCCGTTGCGTCGTGCAACCCCGTTGGCAGTATTGATCACAGCCATCGGCGTAAGTTATTTGTTACAGAATTTAGCACTTTTGATTTTCGGTGCGGATACCAAATCTTTTACATCCGTAGTTACTTTGCCGTCAATCAAACTGGCAGGCGGATCATTGACGATTACCGGAGTTACCATTGTAGCGGTAGTAGCCTGCGTTATCATTATGGCAGCGTTGATGTTCTTTATCAAGAAAACAAAAGCAGGTCAGGCAATGCTTGCTGTATCAGAGGATAAAGATGCGGCACAGTTGATGGGAGTCAGCGTCAACGGTACCATTTCACTTACATTTGCAATCGGTTCGGGACTTGCGGCAATCGCAGGTGTGTTGCTGTGTTCCGCATATCCGACCTTAACACCGTACACAGGAGCAATGCCGGGTATCAAAGCATTTACTGCGGCTGTATTCGGTGGTATCGGTTCGATTCCGGGAGCTTTCATCGGCGGTATTCTGCTCGGTGTGATTGAGATTTTGGGAAGAGCCTATATTTCCTCACAGTTATCGGATGCGATCGTGTTTGCGGTATTGATCATTGTATTGCTTGTAAAACCTACCGGTATTTTGGGCAAAACAATCCGAGAGAAAGTGTAGGTGATGGCGATGAAGAAGAATTTTTCAAAAAAAGCAATCAAGAAGACGACAAAAGATTCGTTAATCACATATGCAATGGTCATTGTATTGTTCGTTATCATTGAGATCATGGTATCGACAGGGGCAATGTCCAGCTTGATGCAGGGACTTTTGGTACCGCTTTGTATTTATTCTATCGTAGCGATTGGTTTAAATCTCTGTGTCGGCTATTTGGGAGAGTTAAGTCTGGGACACGCAGGATTTATGTGCGTCGGAGCATTCTCAAGTGCATTTTTTACAAAATGCATGGTGGATTCTTCCATGAATCCGACTTTGCGTTTTATTATCGCATTGATCATCGGAACTTTGGTGGCAGCATTATTCGGTTTCCTTATCGGAATTCCGGTATTGCGTTTAAAAGGAGATTATCTGGCAATCGTTACATTGGCGTTTGGTGAGATTATCAAAAATGTCATGAACGTTCTGTATGTAGGAAAAGATTCCAAAGGATTCCATTTTTCCATCAAGGACACATCCTCTTTAAATCTTGAGGATGACGGAACGCTGATTATCAACGGTGCGAAGGGCATTACCGGAACACCGCATCAGTCTACGTTTTTGATTGGTGTGATATTGATTTTGATTTCCTTGTTTGTAGTATATAATCTGGTCAATTCCAGAAGCGGACGTGCAATCATGGCAATCCGTGATAACCGTATTGCGGCAGAGTCTGTGGGAATTGATATTACAAAATTTAAACTGCTGAGCTTTACTATATCGGCAGCAATCGCCGGAGCAGGCGGTGTACTCTATGCACATAACCTGTCTACGCTTACCGCATTACCGGCGAACTTCGGTTACAATATGTCGATTATGATTCTGGTATTTGTCGTATTAGGCGGTATCGGAAGTGTCAGAGGTTCGATCATTGCGGCGGTAATTTTGACATTACTTCCGGAGTTATTGAGAGGACTCAGCGATTATCGTATGTTGATTTACTCGATCTTATTGATTGCAATGATGCTTTTCAACTGGGCACCGGGTGCAATTGTATTCCGTCAGCGGATACGCAATAAATTTAAGAAGACAAAGGAGGAAGTGTAAGATGGCATTATTAGAAGTAAAAAATCTTGGAATCTCCTTTGGAGGTCTTCGTGCAGTAGATGATTTTAATCTTACGATTGAAAAAGGTCAGCTTTACGGTCTGATCGGCCCGAACGGAGCGGGAAAGACAACAATATTTAACATGCTTACCGGAGTATACAAACCGACAGACGGAAGCATTATCTTGGACGGAGAAAACATTACAGGTAAAAAGACGATTGAGATTAACAAACACGGAATTGCAAGAACATTCCAGAATATCCGTCTGTTCCATCAGCAAAGCGTAATCGACAATGTCAAGATCGGCTTGCATAACGAATATCCGTATTC
>CAKRJK010000128.1 GCA_934351705.1 uncultured Lachnospiraceae bacterium | reverse complement strand
TCTATAATCAGCACAAAGACGTAGAAGAAAAAATCGGAAAATTATATGTGTTACGTGGAAACAAACCGGAGGAAGTTGCGGAACTTCACGCAGGCGACATCGGCGCATTGGCAAAACTTTCCAAAGTGACAACAACCGATACGTTATCAACAAAAGCAAATCCGATTTTGTATATTCGGACACAAATCTCCACACCATATACTTGCATGAGATATAAAGCAAAGAATAAAGGAGACGAGGATAAGATTTCCCAGACTTTGCAAAAACTGATGCAGGAAGATTTGACGTTAAAGAGTGTGAACGACAGCGAAAACGGACAGACGCTTCTCTATGGTATGGGAGATTTGCATTTGGAAGTTGTAGTAAGCAAAATGCTGGAAAAATATAAAGTAGAGATTGAACTTTCCAAACCAAAGGTTGCATTCCGTGAGACGATCCGCAAAAAATCGGATGTGGAGTACAAATACAAAAAACAGTCCGGCGGTCATGGTCAGTACGGTCACGTTAAGATGACGTTTGAACCTTCCGGAGATTTAGAGAAACCATATGAATTTGAGCAGACTGTTGTGGGCGGAGCAGTTCCTAAGAACTACTTCCCGGCAGTAGAAAAAGGCTTGGCGGATTCTGTTTTGAAAGGACCGATGGCAGCTTATCCGGTTGTCGGTGTCAAGGCTGTTTTGTATGATGGTTCCTATCATCCGGTGGATTCTTCCGAGATGGCATTTAAGATGGCAACGATACAGGCATTTAAGAAAGGCTTTATGGAGGCTTCTCCGGTCTTGTTAGAGCCGATCATGTCCTTAAAAGTAATCGTTCCGGATCAGTATACCGGAGATATTATGGGAGATCTGAATAAGCGTCGCGGAAGAGTGCTTGGCATGAATCCGGTAGAGGGCGGCAAACAGGAAATTCTTGCAGATGTTCCGTCAATGGAACTCTTCGGATATAACACCGATTTAAGAGCCATGACAGGCGGAAGCGGAGATTACTCCTACGAATTTGCAAGATACGAGCAGGCACCGTCCGATATACAGGAAAAAGAAGTAGAAGCAAGAGCCAGCAAGGTAGAAAAAGCAGAATAAGAAGATGCCAGCCTTTGATATGAGGCACAGATATGAAGTTTGGCAAAAGGAAACGAATTGCATGGATTATGATTTTCGTTTTCTTATCGGAGGATCCCATCCTTGTTCAGGCATATGGATGGAACCGGAAAGTATCCCCGACAACTTCACAGGAAACGGAGGAATCCGAGGAAACAAAAGGCGGACACTTTTCGCAGGAATATCATATCACGTATGAGTTGAACGGCGGATTTAATTCTGCGGAGAACAAAAGCGTTTACCGATATGCAGAACTTCCGGTTTCGTTGGAACCGGCGAAGCGGGTAGGATATAATTTTGCGGGATGGTATCAGGACAGTCAGTTCAAGAAAAAGGTGTGGACGATTAACCGCGAGATGCCGGCAGATACCATCCTGTATGCAAAATGGACGAAGAGGATTGACGATCAGGTCAATATCAACCGCTATTCATATCATACCGATGCAAAAGTGAGCAAGAGTTCCAAGACATTAAAGGAATGCCGGTACAAAATCTTAGATAACATCAGCATACCGGGAATGCCCTCGACAAGAGAAGAGGACATGAAAGAACAGCGGATTGTCGATGAGAATCAATGTCCGCAGGGAATCTGCCTGACAGATGATTTTATTCTGGTGACAGCGTACAGCGTGGACTGGGATGTCGTCGGTTCACTCTATATGTTTGACAGAAAGACGGGAGCTTACATCGCGACGTTGGGAATGAAGCGGAACAGTCATCTCGGCGGATTGACCTATGACGGAAGAAATATCTGGATTTGTCATTCGGACAATGCCACATTGGAGCGGATTTCCTATCAGATGTTATTGACGATCGCAAAGAAAAATCCGCAGGGATTTATCGACTGCTCCATGTCGATCGAGGCATTCAAAGTGCAGAACCGCCCGTCCTGTATCACCTACCATGACGGAAAGCTATGGGTGGCGACCACCAACGATCTGTTAAAGTCCAAAGTAGTATCGTACTATTTTGACGGAACAAAACTGAATCCGGTGGAGACCTACAATATTCCGGCAAGGGTGCAGGGGATTGATTTTGCAAAGGACGGCAAGGTGTATTTAAGCACTTCTTTGGGAAGAACAAAGTCCTCCTATCTGCGTGTCTATCGATCTTTGGACGAGATGGACAAGAAACCGAACAAACCGATGAAAAAGGTGGAGATGCCGCCGTGTTCAGAGGAATTGATGATATGGGGAGACTCTGTGTATGTTCTTTTTGAATCGGCGGGACTGAAATATCATGAGGGAACGGATGGGAAGGGAAACAGTATCTCTCCGTTGGAGAAAATCATATCTATTCGATTGGATTCTATTTGAAAATAATCGCTTTATGGTGTGCATTGCCATAGAGCGGTTATTTTGATTTTGTTGGGAATTGTAAACGGCTAAGAACTTGACAAATATGCGGTCTGTGTTAAAATTTTATCTATATGAGCAAAAATCTGAAAAACAAATGAAAATAGATGAAAGCAGGAGGAATGTAGAGTATGTCAGCCAAAGGAATACCGTATAATCACAGAGCAGTAGAACAGAAGTGGCAGAAAATCTGGGACGATGAGAAAGCGTTCGCTGCAACAGATGATTATACAAAACCAAAATATTATGCACTGGTAGAATTTCCGTATCCGTCAGGACAGGGACTTCATGTAGGTCATCCGAGACCGTATACCGCATTGGATATCGTGGCAAGAAAGAGAAGAATGCAGGGATATAATGTCTTATATCCGATGGGATGGGATGCGTTCGGTCTGCCGACAGAAAACTATGCGATTAAAAATAAGATTCATCCGAAGATTGTAACAGAGAACAACGTAAAGCGTTTCAAAGGACAGCTTCACGCACTGGGTTATTCCTTTGACTGGGATCGTGAGATTAACACAACCGATACCGAATACTACAAATGGACACAGTGGATTTTCTTACAGTTGTTTAAGAAAGGTCTTGCTTATAAGAGCGAGATGCCGATTAACTGGTGTACTTCCTGTAAAGTAGGTCTGGCAAATGAGGAAGTAGTCAACGGTGTCTGCGAGCGTTGCGGCAGTCCTGTTGTTCGCAAGGTAAAAAGCCAGTGGATGTTAAAAATCACAGACTATGCAGAGAAATTATTAGAAGGCTTAAATGACGTTGATTATATCGAGCGTGTCAAAGTTTCACAGAGAAACTGGATCGGAAAGAGCCAGGGTGCGGAGGTACAGTTTAAAATTGCGGGAAAAGATGAATCTTTAACCGTATATACGACCAGACCGGATACCTTATTCGGTGCAACCTATATGGTAGTTTCTCCGGAGCATCCGATTTTAGATAAATACAAAGACGAGATCAAAAACTGGAACGAAATTCAGGATTACCGCGAGCAGGCGGCAAGAAAATCCGATTTTGAGCGTTCCGAACTTGCAAAAGAAAAAACCGGTGTTGCCATTGAGGGACTGATGGCGATCGATCCGGTCAATGACAAAGAAATTCCAATCTGGGTATCCGATTATGTATTGATGTCTTACGGAACAGGTGCGATCATGGCAGTTCCGGCACACGACACGAGAGACTGGGAGTTTGCAAAGAAATTCAATCTTCCGATTATCGAAGTTGTGGCAGGCGGTGAGAATGTACAGGAAGAGGCATACACAGACGTTGCAACCGGTAAATTAGTAAATTCAGACTTCTTAAATGGTTTAGAGGTTGCCGAGGCAAAGAAAAAAATCATTGAATTTTTAGAGGAAAAAGGCATCGGAAAGAGCAAGACAAACTTCAAACTGCGTGACTGGGTATTCTCACGTCAGCGTTATTGGGGCGAGCCGATTCCGATTGTAAAATGTGAAAAATGCGGCTATGTGCCATTGCCGGAGAGTGAGCTTCCGTTAGAGTTACCGGAGGTTGACAGCTATCTTCCGACAGACAACGGAGAATCTCCGTTAGCAGCGATGACAGACTGGGTAAACACTACCTGCCCTTGCTGTGGCGGACCGGCACTAAGAGAGACAGATACCATGCCTCAGTGGGCAGGTTCCTCATGGTATTTCTTACGCTATACAGATCCGCACAATGACAAGGCGCTTGCAAGCAAAGAAGCATTAGAGTACTGGCTGCCGGTAGACTGGTATAACGGCGGTATGGAACATACCACCTTACATTTGCTTTACTCCAGATTCTGGCACAGATTTTTATATGATGAGGGCGTTGTTCCGACAAAAGAGCCATATCAGAAGAGAACCTCTCACGGTATGATCCTCGGTGAGAACGGAGAGAAGATGTCCAAATCCCGCGGAAATGTTGTAAACCCTGATGACATCGTGATGGATTACGGTGCGGATACATTGCGTACTTATGAGATGTTTATCGGTGCGTTTGACCTCAGTGCGTCTTGGTCGGAAAACGGTGTTAAAGGATGCCGCAGATTCTTAGATCGTGTATGGAAATTACAGGACATCTTGGTAGATGGGAACGAATACAGCAGCGATTTGGAGACGGTAATGCACCAGACAATCCAAAAAGTAAGCTCTGATTTTGAGAACCTGAAATACAACACAGCCATCGCGGCAATGATGAGTCTGATCAATGACTTTTATAAGAAGGGTGCAGTCAACAAAAAAGAATTTGAGACCTTCTTATTGCTGTTAAACCCGGTAGCACCGCATATCACAGAAGAACTTTGGGAGCTTTGCGGATACGAGGGTAGAGTTTACAAACAGGCATGGCCGGAGTTTGATGAGGCAAAGACTGTGGAATCCACAATTGAGATTGCCGTACAGATTAACGGTAAGACAAAGAGTGTGGTAAAATTACCGGCAGATGTCACGAAAGAAGACGCAATCGCAGCAGGAAAAGAGGCAGTTGCGGATAAATTGACCGGAAATATTGTCAAAGAGATTTATGTTCCGGGAAGAATTATCAATATCGTACAAAAATAAAAGAAGTTGCAAAAAGTAATATGGCGGGATGATTCGCATATCATCCCGCCATATTTTTGTACAAAGCATTTTTTAATAATGATATTTTTTTCGTTTTGTCACAAGGAAGATAACGCTAAAAACAACCGCCATAAATTCAGCAATAATAATCGACAGCCAGACACCGTTGATACCTAAGATCAGAGGGAGCAGCCAGACAGCAGTGGTCTGAAATACAAGGGTTCGGAACAGTGATATGATTGCGGAGGTAATACCGTCGTTCAAGGCGGTGAAAAAGCTGGAAGTAAAAATGGCATATCCCATAAAGAGGAAGGAC
>CAKRJK010000127.1 GCA_934351705.1 uncultured Lachnospiraceae bacterium | reverse complement strand
CATTTATATCGGGTGCTTGATCTGAAAAAACAACCTCTTCATAAAATTTTGCTTTCGTTTCTTCAAATGCAGCCTCATTGGCTTTGTATTCTTTCCACTGTGCCGCCTGTGCCTCCAGATCGGCTACATAAGCATCGTTTTTGGAATTTCCCTCTTTTGCGTCCGCAAGCTCTTTTTCCAATTCCTTGATATAGGCGGTTGCCTCGTCTAGATTCTTGTACGGATACTTGTCATCTTTTGCCTTATCTTCTTCCTCTGTCTTTGGTAGAATCTTATTGACATAAGGAACATCTTTTAAAATCGGCTGCATGACTGTGGAGCCGAATCCGCCCACGTCAAAATGAATCAAAAATCCCAAAATTGCAATCCAGATCAGGATGATGATCAGTGTCACCAGAACAACGGCTACTTTGCCCCCTGTGGTTTCCTCCTCCTGAAATTCTGTTCCTGTGTTTGCCGCACCGCTTTTTTTTGCTTCTTTCTTGGCTCTTTTACGCTCTCTTTTTTCTTCTTTTCTGCGTGCTTTCTCCGCCTTTTTTGCGGCTTTTTTATCCAGATTCTTATTCTCTTCTGCCATACTGCCACCTCACACTCTATTCTTTGTGGAAATTGTAACTTACCAACTGGTCAATTTCCCTGTTCTCCTCGTACGCAAGTTCCTGTTTGAAATCCTCAAACGCATGCTCTCTTAGCTTTTCGTATGTCTTGCGTTCCATCATTGTCTCGTTTAACCTGTCTCTCGCAAGGTCTACATTCTTTTGAGCCACATGTACCTGTATCATCTGGGTTCTGACTGCGGATTTCATCGCATCGATTGCCTGCTTGCAGCTTTTGATGTCTTTTATGTTAATCCTGCCATTCACCAGTTCTCTTGCCCGTTCCTCATATTGTGCCTGACGCACCATAAGCTGACGAAGCTTGTCCTCTTCCTCTTTTAACTTTGCATTTGCCAGTCCATATTCGATTTTTTGCTGATTCTCCACCTTGAGCTTCAAATTCAGAATATTTTGCATTTTAAAGACAAACTTTGCCATGTGCAAACCTCCTAATCCTGAAACAGTTCTTTTAACATCTCAATCTCTGTCTCAAAATCAAATTTTTCATCTGTACGCTGTTGTAAAAATTCGTTGACCGCACCAATTTTGGCGATGGCATAGTCAATCTCGGGGTTGGAGCCCTGCTTGTATGCTCCTATGTTGATCAAATCCTCTGCCTCCGCATAGGTTGCCATAACATTCTTTAATTTTCCTGCCACCTCTTTATGTTCGCTGTCTACCACCGCATTCATAACACGGGAAATACTCTGCATAACATCAATCGCCGGATAATGGTTCTTGTGTGCCAGCTTTCGATTTAACATGATATGTCCGTCTAAAATACTTCTCGCCGTATCGGTAATCGGTTCATTGAAATCGTCTCCGTCTACCAATACCGTATACAGACCTGTGATAGAACCTACATCGGAATTTCCCGCACGCTCTAATAATTTCGGCATTTCCGAGTAAACGCTTGGCGGATAGCCTCGTGTTACCGGCGGCTCACCCGAGGCAAGCCCGATCTCCCGTTGTGCCATAGAAAAACGCGTCAGGGAATCCATCATCAAAAGGACATCTTTTCCCTTGTCTCTGAAATACTCCGCAATGGCTGTCGCCGTTTTTGCGGCTTTGTTACGGATCAATGCCGGCGTGTCCGAAGTTGCAACGATAACCACGGAGCGTTTCATTCCCTCTTCGCCCATATCCTTTTCCACAAATTCGCGTACTTCTCGTCCACGCTCTCCGATCAGTGCTATGACATTGATGTCGGCGCACGTATTGCGGGCAAACATACCCATCAGTGTACTCTTTCCCACACCGGAACCTGCAAAAATTCCGATACGCTGACCTTTTCCCACTGTGATCAGACCGTCTACGGCTTTTACGCCAAGCGGCAGTACCGTGTTGATAATCTCTCTTGCCATCGGATCGGGAGGAGCCGCCTCAACCGGGTATTCCTCATCCAGATCCAAGCTCTCCACATCTGTCGGTCTTCCAATTCCGTCTAAGGTATGCCCCAACAGACCGTCTCCCACCAAAACAGATAAAGGATGTCCCGTATTCTCTACGATACATCCAACACCGAGTCCTTCAATATTTTCAAATGGCATCAGTAACAGTCTCTTATCGCGAAACCCTACAACCTCTGCCATAACCGATATTCCCTTTGTCTTATCAATGATAATGCGGCACAAATCGTTAATCTTTGCATCCGGCCCTATGGATTCTATCGTCAGACCTACGATTTTAACAACTTTTCCCAAACGGTTAAAATATGTTTTTTCTGCTAACTGTAAATACTTTTCTCTATATGCCACGCATCTCACCTAATCTATACTCAGACTTTTCAAATCTTTAATCAGATTCTCTAACTGTACTCCAAGACTGCAATCAAATACACCGGAGTCCGCCTCTATGGTACACTGATTCTCTTCCAACAGGCTGTCGGCGACAATCTCTAACGATACGTCGTTGCCGACTCTCTGCTCAATCTCTGCTTTGTGTGTATCGATAAACTCAAAATTGGCATTGGACACACGGATACGGAAATCCTTGCTTCCCTCGACATTCATGATTGCATCGGATACCAGTGCTAAGAGTATCTCTGTTTTATCCGCAAACTGGATATGGAAAACCTTTTCAAAAACCTCCGCTATCACACTCACCAGTTCCGGCTCCATTGTTTCTAACTGTTTTTGATATTCCCGCTCTAACTGCTGTTTTCTCTCATCCAGTTTCTTCTGTTCCCGGATCAGCTGTGCTTCTGCCTTTGCCTGTCCTTCTTCGTAACCTCTTTTTTCTCCCTCTGCCTTGGCATTCTCCAATACAGTAACTTTTTGTTTTTCTGCCTCGCTTAAAATCGCTGCCACCTGTGCCTTCGCATTTTCCTGTGCCTGCTCAAGAATCTTTTTTGCTTCTTCCTGTGCCTGTGCTTTTGCCTCCGCAACGTAATCAATCTCCGGCTCCGGCTGAACCTCTTCGACCTGCTGCGAATCCAGTCCCTCAGAAAATCCACTCGTACCGGCTGTCTGTCCTTGCATCTGCCTTGTCATCTGCTCGATTTTTTTTGCAATCATCTGGTTTGAATTGATTACCCGCACTGCTTTTTCTTCATTCTGTATGTATCTTTGTTTATAAAGATTAGACAACGATCTCGTCACCTCCGCCTCTGGAAATAACAATTTCTGCGGAATCCTCTAACTTACGAATAATACCAACAATCTTCTGCTGTGCCTCTTCTACATCCTTCATACGGACAGGTCCCATAAACTCCATGTCCTCTTTGATCATCGCTGCAAGACGTTTTGACATGTTCTTAAAGATGACATTCTGAACCTCTTCATTTGCACCTTTTAATGCAATTCCCAAGTCATTGTTGTCTACGTCACGCAACACACGCTGAATTGCACGGTCGTCCAGCAGGAGAATATCCTCGAACACGAACATCTTCTTGCGGATCTCATCTGCAAGTTCAGGCTGCTCGATTTCCAAAGATTCCATAATATGCTTCTCTGTTCCGCGGTCTACGGTATTCAAGATATCGACAATCGCATCGACACCGCCCGCGATCGTGTAATCCTGATTGAGCAAAGATGCCAGTTTTCTCTCCAAAACGCGTTCTACCTCTTTGATAACATCCGGTGATGTCCGATCCATCATTGCGATCCTCTTTGCAACCTCTGCCTGTTTTTCCGGTGTCAGCGCACCTAAGATCAATGCGGACTGTGCCGGTGGCAGATAGGATAAGATCATTGCGATCGTCTGTGGATGTTCATCCTGTATAAAGTTCAATACCTGACTCGGATCGGTCTTACGTACAAACTCAAACGGACGTACCTGCAGGGATGCTGTCAGTTTTGTAATGACATCCTTTGCCTTTTCTTCGCCCAATGCTTTCTCCAGGAGTTCTTTTGCGTAACCGATACCACCCTCTGCAATATACTGCTGTGCAAGGCATACCTGATAGAACTCTTCCAAAACATCTTCTTTTGACTGTGCAGAGATACTTCTTGTATTTGCAATCTCCAGAGTCAGTTCTTCAATTTCTTCTTCTTTCAGATGTTTAAAAATTGTTGCGGATTTTTCCGGCCCTATGGTAATCAATAAAATCGCAGCCTTCTGAACACCTGTCATCTCATCATGTGCCATAATTTATTCCCATTCATCATTTAACCAGTTGCGGAGCAACGATGCGACCGCTTCCGGATTTTCATCTACAAATTTTTCTATCAGAATACGTGTCTCTGATTTCTCATTCAGTCCGATATCCTCTAACTCTGCCTCTTTTGTTGTCTCAAGCAGCGTTTCTACGGACAATTCCGGTTCAATTTCTTCCACCTGCTCTTTTCTGGTGCTGCGGAATACCACATAACCTAAGAGAGCGAAGATCAATACGGCAAGTGCTATCTGTAAATAGTCACTTACGGTTCTTCCCGAATCTTTCGACCACTGGAAGTACGGAACTTCATATGCAACGATTGAGATATTCTCTACCGGAAATCCCGTCGCATTGGCTACCATCTGGTACAAGTCCTGATCAACGTCAATCTTGACTCTGTCACTGTTTGCAGCCGCAAACTCATCAAAGGTCTGTTTGTCCAACTTGCCCTGTGCCTTTAAGGTATCCTCGTCATATAATTTATTCACACTGCAGGTTACCGCAATGGAAGACGTATCGTATTCAATATTGCCGACAGCCCCCTCTGTCTCCGTGATGGTTTCACTCGGATTATAGTTTCTCTCAATATCTGAGATAGAAGATTCCGCATTCTCACCGTCCGGCAGAACATAGGTGGTATCGTCATTGGAATCCGTTCCCGGTATCGCCGCCGCTCCTCCGCTTGTGGTTGCCTCATAAATCTTCTCGCTGTCCAGATAGCCCTGTTCCTGTCCTTCATCTACATAATAGTGATGATCGGTAATCTTCTTCTGGTCAAAATTCATTGCCAGATTCAGACCGACTTCTACATTGTCATAGACATTCGTTCCCATAATAACGTCTTTGACATTATTTTTGACCATGCCCTCTACTTTGGTCTGGTAAGAAAAGTTGCTGCTTGCAATTCCGGACGTAGACGTACTGTCTCCACCCGAGAAAAGCACATTGGTATTGGAATCCAAAATGGTGATTCTCTCTGTCGTATCATTGCCCACTTCCGTAGCAATAAATTTTGCGATTCCCGCCGCCTGATCTTCGTCCATATCTCCGTCCAAAGTCAGGATGACACTCGCATAGGTTTCCTTGTCCTGTGATATGATTGTGCCGTCATCATTCGGCACCGTCAAGGAAACTGTGGCACT
>CAKRJK010000126.1 GCA_934351705.1 uncultured Lachnospiraceae bacterium | reverse complement strand
GTACCAAGAGAATGTTAGAGCTTCTTACTGATATTTGTGAGGGCAGAGGAACCATGTATCACATTACGCTTCTTGAGGAGCTGGCAGAGACGATTTCCGCGACGGCATTATGTGGTCTGGGAAAAACAGCCGCATCTCCGGTAATCAGTACGTTGAAATATTTCAGAGACGAATATATCGCCCATGTTGTAGATAAGAAGTGTCCGGCGGGACAGTGTAAGTCGCTTGTGACCATTCAGATCAATCCGGAATTGTGTAAGGGCTGCTAAAAGTGTTCAAGAGCCTGTCCAGTGGGAGCAATCTCGGGAGAGATCAAGAAACCGTTTACCATTGACACTGCAAAATGTATTAAATGCGGAGCCTGCAAGGAGGGCTGCCCATTTCATGCGATTGAAGAAGTTTAGGAGGTGACAGCATGGAAAAGTATATGATTATCGATGGTGAGCGTGTGACGTTTACTGATGAGGCAAATATTCTTGCTGTTATCCGAAAAGCAGGAATCATTTTACCGACATTTTGCTATTATTCAGATCTGTCCATTTACGGTGCGTGCCGTATGTGCGTGGTGGAGGATAAATGGGGAGGCATTATTGCATCCTGTTCGACGCCTCCAAAACACGAGATGGAGATTTTTACAAATACACCGAAACTGTATTATCACAGAAAGAGAATTATCGAGTTGTTGTTAGCGGCTCATTGCAGGGATTGTACGACCTGTGAAAAGAACGGAAAGTGTAAGCTGCAGGAGTTGGCGAGAAGATTCGGAATACCGGGTGTCCGTTTTGAAAATACCAATCCGATTCGTCCAATCGACCGTTCTTCCAAAGCGATCGTAAGAGATCCGAATAAATGCATCCTTTGCGGTGACTGTGTGCGTGTATGCAGCGAGATCCAGCATGTAGGCGCGATTGATTTTGCACACCGCGGTTCTAACATGGAGATTTCTACGGCATTCGGAAAAGATATTGCAGATACCAACTGTGTCAACTGTGGACAGTGTGCAGCAGTCTGTCCGACAGCGGCAATTACCATCAAGAACGATACGCATGATGTGTGGGAGGCAATCCATGATCCGAACAAACGCGTGGTCATGCAGATAGCACCGGCGGTTCGTGTAGCAATCGGTGAGGCATACGGTTATGAACCGGGCGAAAACACAATCGGAAAATTAATCACAGGTCTTAGAATGTTAGGCGTGGATTACATCTTTGACACTTCCGTCGGAGCAGACTTGACGATTATGGAGGAGACTGAAGAATTAGTAGAGGCACTGGGAGAGAAAGACCGCAAGTATCCTCTTTTTACATCCTGTTGTCCGGGTTGGATCCGTTTTGTGGAGACAAAATATCCGCATTTGATGAAATATGTGTCTACTTCAAAATCTCCGATGGAAATGTTTGGAGCGGTCATCAAAGAGAATTATAAGAAGCAGGACAAAAAAGAGGGCGTTGAGACGGTATCTGTGGCAATCATGCCATGTACCGCAAAAAAATACGAGGCTTCCAGAGAAGAGTTTGTGCGTGACGGAAAACCGGATGTGGATTACGTGCTGACCACGGAAGAAGTCATCGGAATGTTCAAAGAAATCGGTATCCGTTTTGATCATCTTGAGCCGGAGGCATACGATATGCCGTTCTCAATCTATTCCGGTTCCGGTGTTATTTTCGGAGCAACCGGCGGTGTGACCGAGGCGGCTATCCGCAAAGTTGTTGTAGACAAGAGTCCGAAAGCGTTAAAAGATATTGAGTTTATCGGTGCGAGAGGCATGGAGGGAACCAAGATTTGTGAGCTTGACCTTGACGGACGCATCGTGCGTATCGGTATCGTGAGCGGACTCGGAAATGCAGAGGACTTGATCAAAAAAATCGAGAGCGGAGAAGAACACTTTGATTTTGTGGAAGTGATGGTTTGTCCGGGTGGCTGCGTTGCAGGAGCAGGTCAGCCGTTTGCACATAACCAGGACAAAGCACATCGTGCCGAGGGATTGTATAAGACAGATAAGGCACAGCAGATCAAACGCAGTGAGAACAATCCGTTGGTAGAATCCTTGTACAGTGATCTGCTCAAAAACAGAGAGCATGATCTGTTACATGTGCATTATCCGGGACATGAGGAATAAACAAAACGAGACTTCTGAGGAGGTCTCGTTTTTTTATAATCAGGATGTAAGCACGAATGTAAACGATCTTTCCGATAGCCATCAGTCGATCCTCTTTTTGACTCATAAAAATTCTCCAAAAGCCGCAAAATCCGGAAAAAACACTTGCATTGTACATTGATGTACGGTGTAATATAATTATAGATTATATGAAGAACGTAAAACAATGTCAATTCTGGAGTATGGATTTAAGGAGGTAAACTATGAAACAGACAAATAAGATAAGAAAGGGAATTGCATGGCTGCTTTGCACAGTGCTGGTACTTGGAATATTACCGATGCTGCCACAAATGTCCATGCAGGCATTTGCAGCAGACCCTGCAGGCAGCGTATTTGTAGATGGTGTGGAATTGCATGCGGGCAGTCAGGAGTATTTTAAGAATGGTGATACTGCTGCCAGCGGTGCAACAGGTACTTATGAGGACCATAGTGCATACTATGATACGGCGGGTGAGCTTTGGCTGAATAATTTAGAGGCACATAAGATTAAAGCGGATGGAAATCTTATCATATATGTATGCAACAATCAGGAAACAAATACGAACATCGTGACTGCTGCACAGAATGAAACAGCGATAGAGGTAACCGGTTATTTGACAATCCGCTATGGTGGATATGGTGGCGGAACGGGCAGCCTGACAGTGGAAAGCGACGGAAAAGAGGCAATACAGGCAGGATTAGGCATGGCTGTCTCAGATGGCGTGGAGGTGAAAGCTCAAGCGAAAGGTGGTGCTACAGCAGTTTCATCGGGAGGAGAGCTGAAAATCGATGGAATCGGGACGAAGCTTGAAGTGGCGAGTGATGACAGTGCGGGAAAAGGTATTGTTGCAAAAAAGAGTATTTATGTGAAAAACTCTGCTACCCTGACAGCTTTTGGAGGTGCTGCTGCCTATGAGTCTGCCAGTGGTGTGGATACGAGTGGGTACGGCTATGAAGACTATAACGTATTTACCGGTGATGCTGCACCGGGAACAAAGGCAGCGAAGGATACGGTATTAGATGGTTTTAAATACATACGGATTGAATCGACAGGTGTTGCAAATGTTACGACACTGGCTAATCTGCAGGCGGCAGCCAAAAATCAATATATCAGTCTTATCAATGTCATGAATGACATAACGATCACAGATACGGTATATGTCAGAAGAACAGTGACAATCCAGAGTCCGGATGCATCCAATGTATCAAAGTTGATCCGGGGTAAGAGCCATACAGATGTCATGCTGGATTTTGATGGCGCCAATGGTCATAATTCAGATATTGTTACATTGAAGAACATAACGTTGGACGGAAATAAGGACGGAAATACACAGACTGCATCCCCTGCAATCAAATCTAAGAGTATTAACGTAAATTTAGAAAGTGGCACCGTGATTGAGAATAACCATGCAAAGGAAGGTGCAGCCGTATATGTAAATCATTATAGTACGGTGACCATGCAGGAAGGCAGTGAAATCCGAAACAATGTATCTGAGAGTGACGGAACGGTTTATGTAATTGGCAATGGTGGAAATTTTGAAATGGCTGGTGGAACGATCAGCGGAAACAGAGTTGCCGGCAACGGAGGCGGAATCTATGAATTCGGAGGAGGCTCAGCCCGCATGACCGGTGGAACAATCAGTGGAAATACTGCCGGAGGAAACGGAGGCGGCGTTTATAATGTAAAGAGACTGTATGGAGGTACGATCACCGGCAATAGTACAAGTGGAAACGGAGGCGGCGTTTTCGTTCCTGTAAGTGGAGCATGTCTTTTAAACAATGATATCAATATCAGTGGCAATTATAAGGACGGTATCTGGAATACAACAGAGCAACGCTATACCGAAGGAACAGCAAATAATCTTTATCTGTCAGATTTCGGGTCCAATGTATATGTTGAAGGTTCCTTAGCGGCAAATGCTAAGATCGGTATCACCAGTGCTCTCAAAAGTTATCCTGTTTCCATAGGTGGAGGAGATGGCATATATGTCTATGGTAAAGGCTATGTGTTGAAAGAGTCTGATGTATCTAAGTTTGTCAGTGATCAGGATGGTTTCGTAATAAAGGAAGACAATAATGAGATTTTTTTGGAAAAAATACGTGCTACATTAAAAGCATCCGATTTTCAGTTTGAAGCACCACAGAGTCTGATCTATGACGGAAAAGCGAAGGAAGCAGAAATATCGAAAAAAGGCGGCACTTCCTGTGGAAATATCACAGTAGAATATTATCAGGACGGAAAGAAAGTTACACCGGTCAATGCCGGAACATATACCGTAAAGATCAATGTGGCAGGAAATAATAATTATTTTGCAGCCTCCGGTTTGACAGACAGTAGCTGGACATTTACCATTGAGCCGAGAAAACTGTTAGTATCCGTTGTGGATGTTGTAATTGACAAAGGTGCCGCAATGCCGGAACTTAACGTCAGAGTAGATGGATTTGCAGATGGCGAGGATGAGAACAGCATTGCAGGATTTAAGAAACCGACAGCAACAGTCAAGGGAACGGTGAATACAAACGATACAAATGTTAAGAATTTTGAAGTAACTTACAGTGGTGGAAATGCAACTGCAAACTATCGGTTTGAAGAAAATACAGTTGCAAAGATTACAATTAACGGTTCAGATACAACACCAAAGGAATATAAAGTCATCGAAGGCGCAGGCGGTGTATACACCTTAAAGAAAGATGGCGGTTTTACTGTCCGTGCCGATGGAGAATATCAGGACTTTGTAAATGTTGAGATCGATGGAAAGATAGTGGACAGCAAGTATTACAAAGCATGGAGAGGTTCTACTTATATAGAATTCAATCAAGAGTTTATGAACACCTTAGCGGTTGGTGACCATGTAATCAGATTTAATTTTAAAGACGGATATGCGACAGCAGTACTGAGCGTGGCACCGTCTGCCGATACAAATACGGCAAACAATCAGACTGTCAGCACAATGGTAACTTCACCGAAGACCGGTGATACTTTCCTGCCGGTACTTTGGGCAGCAATCCTGTGTATTTCCGTAGTGGGAATGGCAGGAATCACAGCAGCCGGTAAAAAGAGAACAAAATAAAAAATAGAAGTAAAAAATAAAGGAGAGGGGATATAAAATCATCCCCTCTCCTTCATGCGTCTTGCAAGATACACAAACGGCGTATCTGCAAGGCTGGTCACAATAAAGATCACATACCCTGCCAGCGTCAGAGAAAGCAGAGTCGGTAATTCATAAG
>CAKRJK010000125.1 GCA_934351705.1 uncultured Lachnospiraceae bacterium | reverse complement strand
CAGAAGAACCGGATGATCAGGAGGAAAGGACAATAACGGGAATTGTCCGCTATCTGCAGGAACACTTGAAAGAGGAAATCACATTAAATATATTGGCGGAGGAGTTTCATCTCAGCGCCCAGTATATAAGCCAGCTTTTTAAAAATGAAATAGGGGTAAACTTTTTGGCATACCTGACAAATAACCGGATGGAAAATGCAAAGAAACTGCTGCTTTCCACCTCTTTATCCATAGCGGAAATATCGGAACAGTCCGGGTATGGAGATTACCGGGTATTTACCAAAGTATTTAAGAAATCGGAAGGAATCACACCATCACAGTACAGACGAGAATTTTTGGATAATGCATAAACGAAAAACTGCCGTATGAAACGGCAGTTTTCTTTTTCTATAAAATAAACACATTTTCCCATAAAACATACCTAGGTCTTTTAAATTCTTTTTTGTAGAATAAAAGAAAGTAATTCATATTAGTTTGCAAAGAGGAGGCGAAAGTGTGAAAGAATTCCTGATGGCTGCTCTGCCGTGGGTATTAGCGGGCATAGCTGTTGCGATTATTTGTGTCGGTTCAAACAAAAAGGGAACAAAAGACAGTGAGCAAAAGGCAGAATATCATATTGCCGTGGGTGCAGCAGTAGGATTGGTTTTAGGAGTTGTGCTAAACAGATGTGGTCTTTGGGAAAATCATGCATTGGGATTTACCGTCGGTCCGTTATGGGGAATGGCGGTGGCAACATTGATAAATGACAGAGATAAGGATGAGAAGAAATAAGATACAGATGAGAAAGGGGCAAAGATAGAATGAAATCTTTTGCAAGGATAGATTTAAGGAGAGATCTTACGAGTTATGCATGTTACCTGTTTTTAATTTTTCTGACAGGCTGTGTAGTCGGTTGGATGTATGAAGAAATATTTTATTGGTTCACCGAGGGAATGCTGAGGAACCGGGGAATTTTATACGGACCGTGGCTTCCGATCTACGGTGTGGGAGCACTTGGAATCTATGCAATGAAGCCGATGAAAAAGAATCCGGTATTGCTGTTTATCACATGTATGGCAATTACCGGTTTGGTAGAGTATTTGATCGGGTTCCTCGGAATCCACTACTTTGGGTTACGCCTTTGGGATTACCGGGGATTGTTTTTGAATCTGAACGGAATCATTTGTTTCCGCAGTATCGTAAGTTTTGCAATCATGGGACTGGCATTTCACTATCTGATAGAGCCTGTTGCAAAAAGATTGTATGAAAAAGTTAATGTCGAGATCATGCACAGTGTTTGTCTGGCATTGGCAGTATTGTTTTTAAGCGATTGTATACTGAGTGCGATGTTCCGCACGCCGATTACATATTAAATAGTCTACGATACATGGATTGTTCCGAAAAAACGGCTTTGATATAATAAAAACCGTCAAAGATAAGCTTAGATTATGACATAAAATTGTAGTAAAAAGCAAGAAAAGAGGAACAGACATGAATACTTATATAACAGGAACAACAATCAGACAGCTCCGTGAGAAAAACGCTCTCACACAAAACGAACTGGCGGACAAAATCGGCGTCAGTGCAAAAGCGGTATCCAGATGGGAAACGGGAAAAGGTTTTCCTGATATTTCTTTGATCGAGCTGATGTCCGGGGATCTGATCACAAATGAGAATAAATCCTCTAATATGCTCCGGTCAAAAATGTATGTCTGCCCGATTTGCGGGAATGTAATCCATACTACGGGAGAAGCGGTGATCAGCTGCTGCGGAGTGACACTTCCTGTTTTGGAGGCAGAAAAGGCAGATGAAAAGCATAAAATTTCAATAGAAAAAACAGAGAATGAACAATTTATTACGGTACATCATGAAATGACGAAAAAGCATTATATTTCGTTTGCGGCATATGTAACCTCGGATAAAATCGAGATGGTCAAATTTTATCCCGAGGGAAATGCAGAAACAAGAATGCATTTTAGAGGACATGGATACTTATATGTTTATTGTAATCAGCATGGGTTGATGTATCAGGAGATATAAAAAACGGTTAAGGTAACATTTTTCCGTCAGCAATGGCTTTTTGTACCCACAACTGCAGGGAATCGATTGCCATGGCAATTTCCGATAATTGAGCCTGGATTTTTTGGAAATCTTCCATTTCATCGGAAGTGATCCTGCCATCGACGGTGATTTCGATCAGACGGTTTTTCTCTTTTTCCATAGAATTCAGGGAGGCTAACATTTCCAAAGTGATCTGGGAAAGGTCCTTGATCTTGACCTCGGGAACAAACTCCTGACCGATCGGGCATTCATTGGCACAGTAATGGTTGCAAAGATGAGGTGCTTTGTATGCCTTGGACATGGCAAGAATTTCTTCGGGATGAGGAAAAGAGCGCTCATTTTCGATTTTTTCAATTCTGTCAGAAGAAACATAGTTCATCTGCTCGGCGGCGTCGTCTCTGGTAAATCCGACGTTTTCGCGGCAAAGTTGATAGATATTTTTATTTTCTTTTGTTGATTTGCGTCCCATATAAGAATCCTCCGAGGCTATTTCGCCAAAACGGAGATTAAGATAATCTTAAATCGCCGTTTTAACGGTTTATATTTTGATAATCCTAGTATACAATGAAAACATAGAAATTGACAAATTGATTTACGATCAAATAGAAAAGGAGAGATAACATGAAAACATTAACAAGAAGTAAAACAGACAAAAAAATATGTGGTGTATGCGGAGGCATCGCTGAATATTTCGGATGGGACCCAACGATTATCCGATTGATATGGGCGATAGGAAGTTGTTTTGCAGGAGCAGGCATTGTTGCATATATTGCAGCTGCGATTATTATGCCGGAAGGGTAGGAAAAAATGATTACTTTTATGATTATACTGACGATAATAGTATTGATGTTGTGGATTGGTTTCAAATTGACAGGTGCATTGCTGGCAGGATGTTTCTGGTTGTTTATTAAAATTCCGCTGGCACTGGTTTTCCTTGTTTTGGGATTGCTTTGCTGCTGTACGATTATTTTGATCCCGGTTGGACTTTTCTTTTTTAAAGCGGGAATACGCTTTATGATACCGGGATGTCTGATTTAAACAAATAATTTAAGAACAAAGATAAATGCAAATCCGTTCTTTGTCTGTAACACATAAAGGAGGGTTTCGTTGTGGACGAAGGAACAGGAAAACTGACCGTATTTTTTGAAGAACCGTTCTGGGTAGGTGTGTTTGAACGAATCTATCACGGAAAGTTATCGGTATGTAAGGTTACATTCGAACAAGAGCCAAAAGATTATGAGGTTTTGGAATGTATTCAAAAAAATTACGATCGGTTACAATTCAGTCCGACCGTCGATGTGGTTGTAAAAAAAGGGACAACCAATCCCAAACGATTGCAAAGAGAGGCGAGAAGGCAGACCGTGCAGACAGGGATCGGAACAAAGTCTCAACAGGCTTTACAACAACAGCGGGAGGAAAACAAGCTGAAGCACAAAGCGATCAGCAAAGAACAAAAAGAAGAAGAAAACCGACGACGGTTTGAACAAAAGCAACAGAAGCGAAAAGAGAAACACAGGGGCAGGTAGTTCCTGTGTTTTTCGCATAATAACAATAAATCAGAATTACTGATCGAAAACCGGGTATCGGAAAATCAAATATTAGGAACAGCTACACAACAGAATAAGAATATGATAAGATAAAGCAAATAACGGCAGGAGGTAACAAACAATGGAAGATTATCAGATCGGCTATCAGGCGTTAGAGGACAACCTTGTGGATTTAATAGCAGAGGAGCAGGCAAAGTTAGGTTACCGTAAAGAAAGCATCCGGTTCTACTATCCGTTGAAATCACTGAACCATTTTTTTGATTGTGACAAAAAAGCAGACGAGATACAAAAGATTTTGGAAAAATTTCCTGAGTATATGGAGAAGAAATACGGACGTGTGAGTGTCAGCCATGAGGAAGAACGATTTTGTATTATGTTATCGGAACAGGCATCGGAATATGTTCACAATCACAAAGACAAAAACGAGTTTATCGAGAAACTGGTAAATCTTTTGGCGGTACACGACACAACAATGCAGCAAGTGATAGATCTTTTCAAGGAACAGGAAAACGATTGTGTTATAGAGGAAATAAAAAACGGGGAATTTGATCTGTTGATACGGTTCCCGGACGCAAAAGACCGTTATTATTATTGTTTTAAAGACGAAGGGTGTCATATTATTTATCATAGATTTTTACCGGAGGATTACAAAGACTTTTATTTTGAGGAGAAATAACATACGATGAACATATATCATTACGATGCGTTTACGCGTGAACCGGGCATGGGGAATCCTGCCGGAGTAGTGTACGGTGCGGACGGATTAGACGAACATCAAATGCAGGAAATTGCCAAAAAAATAGGATTTAATGAGACAGGCAAAACCGACTTTTCGGGAATCTGAGGGATCAAAAGAAGATCTGTTACACAGTATCGAACTGGAGATTGAGGATTTAGACAAAGAATTGCCGATTTTATACGGAAATACGGGGATATGGACACTCTTAGTTCCGATTAAGAAGGTAGAGGCATTCCGGCGGATGAAACCATATAATCAACAGTTTCCTCAAATTTTAAAAGAGGAGCCGAAATGCTCCGTTCATCCGATCTGCATGGAGACGATATATGAAGAAGCAACGATGCACGCAAGACATTTTTCCTCTCCGTATTCGGGAACCGTAGAGGATGCGGTGACGGGAACAGCTGTTTTTGTCAAGGAAATAACGTTATAAATAAATATTTTTAAAAACCGCTTGACTCTCTCGTAACGTCATACTCTAATATAAAATCACACGAGGAGGGAAATCAAGATGAAAACAGTAAAAGAAGTCAGTGAACAAACAGGTGTGAGTATCCGAACCCTGCACTATTATGATCAAATCGGACTATTGGCGCCATCCGAGATTACACAGGCGGGTTATCGTTTATATGATGATACGGCATTGGAACGGCTGTCACAGATTTTGCTGTTTCGCGAATTGGAGTTCCCGTTAAAAGAAATCAAAGAGATTCTGGACAGTGAAAATTTTGACCGGACAAAAGCATTGGAACAGCAGATAGAGCTGCTCACATTAAAAAAACAACATCTGGAGAATTTGATTGATTTCGCTCGTGAGATTAAAAGAACAGGAGTGAATAAAATGGATTTTACAGTATTTGATACTTCCAAGATGGAAGAATATGCAAAAAAAGCAAAAGAACAGTGGGGAGATACCGAAGCCTATCGGGAATTTGAAGAAAAGGATAAAAACAGGAGCAAACAGGAAATGCAGGATATTACAAATGGTCTGATGGAGCTGTTCAAAGAGTTTGGAGAATTAATGAAAGACGGCGTAAAAC